>URVX01000069.1 GCA_900551395.1 uncultured Subdoligranulum sp.
ATTTCGGAGAAGATAAATGCGTATTTTTAAAAAGTTTAAGCTGCAATCGGTTATTGTGTCCGTGCTCTATCTGATTCTCGGTATTTGTCTGCTTGCGGTGCCCGAAGCGGCAAAACGTACCGTTTGCTATTTTGCGGGAGGCATGCTTATACTCAGCGGTCTGGTGCAGATTGTCAATTATTTTTTGTATTCCGTAGTGCGCTTCGGATTTTTGTGGGGGATTATCGACGTCTTTGCAGGGATTTTTATCGTCAGCTCTGCCGATATTTTCGCACAATCGGAGATTTTCGCGCTGTTGTTCGGCATCCTGCTGGCGGGAAAAAGTATTTTCGAGTTTCAGACCGCGGCGGATATGAAACGCTTCGGCGTAAAGCTTTGGTGGGTGGATATGGCTTATGCCGCGCTGCTGCTGGCTTTGGGCGTCGTGCTGCTTTTCGACCCCTTCGGCGCGGAAAGAGCTTTGTTTGTTTATCTCGGAGTGTGCGCGCTTCTGAACGGAATTTTGGGCATTGTGGTGAACTTTTTTGTTTCCGGCAGGATTAAAAAGGTTAAGCATACAGTCGTGCACGAGCTGGGCGACGACCAATTCGAAATCAAGGACGCGCCCGAAGATGCAGACGACGACACGGATGTCCGATAAATTTATCAAAGTCTTGACAGAACGGCAGCTTGCGCTCTAAAAAAGGTGGACGAGCGGACGGGATAAAAATGCGAATTTGCGAAATTTCGCAAAAAATTTTTTGCGCACGTTGCTGCGGAAGACATTGTCGACAGAGGACGGATTGTGCAATGCCGCCGCAGTTAATGCTTTGTTTTGAACTGTAAAATTGTCCGAAGCACATGCTGCCGCATGGTTGACACGACTTGTTCTTTTTGATAAAATAAACCCGACCGTTTCGCACAAAAGCGCCGGTCGGATAAATTTTTGCGGAGGCATATCGAAGCGGTCATAACGAGGCGGTCTTGAAAAGCACTTGAAATCAAGCGGTCAAAAAGCGCCATCGTTTCTACAACGGAAACGGAACTTCGGTAGATTTGCCCCACAAGCGATTGATTTTGCCCTGTATCTTGTGGTAAAATATCTACTGTCAAAGCGGTCGATTTGCAAGTTGTTTTTCTACAAACTATCCGCAGACGCTGCAATTTCTACAAGCTTTTCTACAAATTGCAAAGCAAGCGGTCAAAATTTGTAGAAACGCAAAATTAAATAAAAATTGCTGATTTTTCGGCAATTTCGATACGGAAAGTTGGCCGAGTGGTCGATGGCACATGTCTTGAAAACATGAGATGTGAGAGCATCCGGGGGTTCGAATCCCTCACTTTCCGCCAAAAACGAACTCCTTATTTAGGGGGTTCGTTTTTAATATATTTGCTATTTACCTAGCTGACGGTCATCAATTTCTAAAACTATATCTTTCATTGAAGAATATTCTTTCCATGGTTTTTTGTGTACGAGATCATTAATTAAGTATACAATATATCCAAATAGTTGTTCGCAGTCTTTATTAGAAACATTCTTTTCGCCCCCATGAGCTATCGCAGAACGAATGCCATATAATCTTTTTAGATTATCGGCAACCATTCTTCTTTCTGAAAATTGATCTGCTATTATCATTGCACATCTAATAGCAATAGAATACGAAATGCTTGGATTAATAAAAGTGTTCGTATTAATTTGGAGCAAGGCTTCTAATGCAAAACATAGTTCCATAAAATAAATTTTATTATCTAATTCAATTTGCGCCTTCCCCAACCACAATATAGCATTGATTAATCTCTTTTCTTTATCTGACTTATTGTTTTTTGAATATAAGTCCCAAACATATTCACTTTGATTATGCTTCATTTCTTTTATAAGATCTTCAATAGAATGTTTTTTTGGTATGTAATTATTGTTCATTTCTTCATGCACAGAAACGGAGCCATCGCAATTTAAATGCATGTGTTTAAGAGAGGAAAGGCTGACATCATGAAGATTAACCGCAGGGATACAGTTGTGTCTACCACAACAAAAATCCATTAATTTTTTAAAATCTGCTGCTTTTTGACGCGCCAACTCTCCGCCACCATCGGTAAATGGTTTCGATATATTATATCCAAGGAACACATCCCCGTGCTCTAATCGACTAATTTTCTCTCTAATAGTCCTATCCTGAATGAGTCGTAAAAAGTGTTCTCTGCTCATTATTTCAAACTCGCCTAATTTTGCATAATTTGAACAACTAATACCATAAATCGGAACAAAATAACTGCACAAAGAAAAGCTCGTCATAGTAGACCTCCAATCGTACTTTTATTTTAAATTATAGTAGATACTGATGAATAAGTCAACGCATAAATAGATTTATAAGTCTTTACTGATTGTATCGTAATTATAGCTTTCACATTTCCATATCCTTTGACTTTTCGCGGCGCTTTTGCAGGCGTTCCTGAAAGTCGAGATATTCAAAGTATTTGTCGAGCGTTTCCAAACCGAGCCGCGACATTTCTTCTTTCGCTTTTTTGAATACCGATAAATCGTCGGTATCATCGGGCGAGGCATCTTGCAAAACTTCCGCTGCTGCATTTTCCTCAATGGGTTCGTCGTCCTCATCCAACACCTCAAAGGTCTGCAAAAGATTTTCGTTTGCGGGCTTTTCTATTTCCGCCGTCGAAAATATTTTCAGCATAGTTTCTATCGTAACGGGCGCAGTATGCAATTTAAGAGACGTATTTCCCCCGAGAATCTCCCAAACCGAATCCCCAATCCCGAGCTTTGACGAAAAATTCAAATGGCTGTAAATGTCTGCTGTGGTGGAGAATGTGCTGTGGCCGAGCCATTCCTGTACCGCCTTCATGCTGACGCCGCTTGCAATCAGGATGCTTGCGCAGCTGTGCCGCAATTCGTGAAAACGAATGACGGGAAGATTGTTCCGCACAAGAAATGACTTAAAATGCGTCGTCAGGGTATCGGGGCGAATAAGTTTACCCACTTCATCTACACAAACATAATCTCGGTACTGCCGATTATAGTATTGCCCATATTTTTCAGCGCGTTCTTGCTGCTCTATTTTCAAATTAAGCAGAATATCTTTTACGGCGGGCAACAGCGGCAAAGTGCGCATACTCGATTGATTTTTCATTTTATCTTTCGCAACCAAAACTCTCTTTCCGTCAACTTCGCATTGCACTACGGCATGGTCAAGCGTTATCGTATCATTTTCAAAATTGATCGCGCTCCAACGCAAACCGCATACTTCACTTCTCCGCAAGCCGTATATGGCGGTCAGCTTATAAATGTATTCGTAAGGATCGCCTTGCAATTTCTGAAAGAGCGTCAGCATCTGTTCCGCCGTATAAAATTTGGCTTTGAACTTCGGAGATTTTGGACGCTCTACTTTATCAGCGGGATTGGTCAGGATATAATCGCTCCGATATGCCACTTCCAAAGCTCTGTGCAAAACGGTATGGCAATGATGAGCCTCTTGTACGCTTTTCCCGTTCTGCTGCATATAGGTATAAAATTCCTGAATATCTTTGGGTTTCAAGTCTTTTAATCGAGTGCGCTTTTCCGCGAAATAAGCGGCAATGTATTCGACTCTGTGTTTATAGACCGAATATGTAGTTACCTGTATATTCGTCTTTGCGATCTGCAACCACTCATAGAGGTAATCCGAAAAGAGCGGACTATCATTCGAGAAAACATCATCCTGTTGCTCTGCTTGTTTCGCCGGACTAATTGGTGATTTCAGTGAGTTTGCACCGAGCGTTACGTTCGCAAATTTTGTTTCGATTGTCCGCAGCATATCCATTGCGGCGCGCTTGTTGTTCTTCTCGTCCAACCCCGTAGCAACCCATTTTTGTTTGCTCTTACCGCTTTCGTCCTGATAGGAGATGACGACATAATATTTTCTGTTTTTTACGACGAGCCGCCCCTTCATTACGCCGCCTCCTTACGAATACCGCAGACAAACTCGATCACATTGACCTTTGCGATGATATATTTTCGACCGACTCTTTTTGCCGGAATAGCGCCGCTTCGCAAAAGACGATATGCAAGCGATTGCCCGATCTGCAACATTTCCATCAACTGTTCGACGCTTACCACGTCGGGATATTCTTTGAACATTCAACCCTCCAAATCATATTTTGTAACGCTGCCGCCGTAAGTCCGTATCCGCGCTTAAAGTCGCTTATAAGCGACTTGGAACATATCTTTGATTCCCGACCGACACGCGCAGAACACGGCTTAAAACGGCAATTTTGCAACAATAAATTTCACTCTTCAAAAGACGGAAGCGGGTATCCCGCCTTCCCGTGAGATGTAAGTGTGACTCAGTTTGAGTCTCACTTCTTATCCTGTTCCACAAAATAGGTCTTTTTGCTTCATTTTCGTTCGGTTTGACTTCACCCCTCAACAAACCCAAATTATCCGTTGTCCGATTTATGAGATTGCCGCTTGCGGCTGCCCGTATAGACGATAATATTTCCGTTTTGTCGGTGCAGCGAATTGTAACTCGGCTTTCGCTTGATCTGTCCGAATACTTCCAATACAGAGAGGTCGCTCTGTATTGTCCGTTCGCTCACGCCGAACTCTCTTGCCATGACCACCACGGTAAACCGCCGTCCGCTCCGCCTGCGGATAAACCGCAAAAGCGCATCTCGTCGTTCGTCTTTTTTGCTCATGTTTACCTCCTAAGATTATTTCGGGACATACAAAAATCAGCCCGATAACGGACTGACTTTTCATTCTCTATTCAGTTTCGAGAAAAGTCCCCCTCATAATATAGCCATAAGGGGCGCAAAAAATCGTACCCCCTATAAAACAGAGCCGAAAATTGCTTCCAACAGTTTAACTTCTTTCTCGTTTGCAAATCTGTATTTATGTAAATTTACTTCCGCCTTTTTAATGAGTTTACGGACTGCGCCTTCGGTTACGTTCAAATATCTTGCAATCTCTGTTTTCTGAATATGCAAATATTTATGCCGAAAGTACGCATCTGCTTGCCGAAAGGTAAGCAATGAAAAGATTTCCATTTTCTTATCGCACAAAACTCGTCTGCGGAATCGTTCTTCTCGCCATTCTGATTTTTCTTGTTCTTCCTTATCGAGAACATCCAAAATATCGGTATCGTCAGCAGAGAAGTCATAGCCGTTTTCCATAAGTAAATTTAAGGAAACATGCCGACGTGTTTCTTTGCGTTCTACTTTCTTTTCATACTTTTCCAACTGCGCGAATGCCGCCGCAACTTCGTCGGAAACTTCGATTTCTTCCGTATGTCCGTCGGCAAATTTATATATAATGAGTGGCATATACTTACCTATTTTTTGAATTTTCTTTTCTGTATAGTTATTATATAGTGCTATAGTTATTATATAGTGCTTATTGTGATTCCGTACTGACGCAAACGCAATTCCCCATTCAATATAGAAACTTAAATTTCACATTTGCAGACTCCAAACGCTTTTTGGTTACGGTCCGGCAAATGTTGCTTTCACGGTTGTTAACGAGAATAAAGCTGCGAGTCCCGCAATCTTCGTCATTGAGCGATTTGACTGCCTGTCCGAGCGTACCGCTTCCAGCAAAAAAATCCATGATAATCGAACTTTTATCGGTCGTTGCCCGAATCAATTCTTTGATAAGCTTTACGGGTTTTGGAGTAGAAAAATATTCACGCTTACCGAAGATATCTGCAATTTCATCTTTGGCGGATGAAGTCGTTCCGAAACAGTCGAAGTCGTCAGGGAACGGAACTTCCGTCTCTTTCCATACGCCATTGTCCAAATACGGCTGTCGTATATTTTTCAGGATGCTTGCCGAGCTCTTTTTGCAAACGATAATATATTCATAATCTGTTTGAACTTTATTCGGATTAAGAACTACGCGGTTTTGATCAAACAGCGGGTTTTTCTTTTTCCACCGATGAAGGGAAACCATTTCTGCTCCGAATATTTTTTTACATAGTAACATTAAATTAGCTACTTCGCCTTCATCAATATTGATGACCATAAAGCCTTTTTCTGAAAGGATCGGATATGCTTTTTGCAGCCGTTCATACATATATCCGAGATAACCGTTTTCAAAAGCGACATCTTGATACCCGATATAATCGATATTGGAATTATATGGCGGATCGATAAGAATTGCGTCGATCTTTCCTCGGTAATGCTTTTGCATCGCCGCAAGAGTATAGATGTTATCCGATTCGATTAAATAATTCTCTGGAGTTTCCCGAACCTTAATCTTTGGACTCGCATTTGAAAAAGCGTTGTTTTCGATGATTGTATCCTTGCCGTCCGAAATTTCATTCAGACTACAACAATATGCAAAAGCCCATT
>URVX01000070.1 GCA_900551395.1 uncultured Subdoligranulum sp.
GACCGGCGCCCCGCTGCTGGAGCGGCAGCACCTGCTGCAGGAGAAGCTGGAGGACGAGGGCGGGTTGTACTACAAAAGCCGGGTGCGGGCCACCCTGCTCGGCCTGGGCTTTGACGAGGCCGCCTTTTCCCAGCCGGTGGGCTCCTTAAGCGGCGGGCAGCGGAGCAAGGCGGCCATGGGCCGCCTGCTGCTGTCCGACACCAACCTGCTGCTGCTGGACGAGCCGACCAACCATCTGGATTTTGAAACGCGCGCGTGGCTTGAAAGCTATCTTTCCGCCTTTAAGGGCGCCGTTCTTGCCGTGTCACACGACAGATATTTTCTTGACAAGGTGGCGGAGAGCATATGCGAGCTTGACAAGGGCAGATTGAAGCGCTACAAGGGAAATTATTCCGAGTTTTACGCGCAGAAAAGAGAAGAAATAAAGTCGGCGATGAGAGCTTACGAAAAGCAGCAGGTGCAGCTTGCCAAAATGGAGGAGTTCGTGCGGAAAAATCTTGCCGCGTCCGCAAGCGTAAACAGCGTCGGTTCTCGCGTCAAAGCGCTTGAAAAAACCGAGCGTCTGGAAAAGCCGGCGGAGGAAAGCCCCGACGTGAGGTTCGAGTTTTCTTTCGACGCGCAGCCCGTCAAGGAGGTTCTCAAAGCGTCGTCGCTGTCGGCGTCCGTCGGCGGCAAAAAGCTGTTTGAAAACGTAAATCTGACTCTTTTGCGCGGCGAAAAGCTGGCTGTTGTCGGCGCAAACGGAGTGGGAAAAACGTCATTTCTTAAGTCTTTGCTCAAGGAGATTCCTTTTTCCGGGCGAGTGAACTGGGGCGCGGGAGTGAAAATTGGCTATTTCGAGCAGGAATGCAAAAACCTTGTTTTGTCCAACACCGTTTACGACGAGGTGTGCCGCCATTTTTCGCTGCTTACGCCTTACGACGTGAGAAGCCTGCTTGCGCGCGTGCTTATTTCGGGGGACGACGTGGACAAGCGGGTGGGCGAGCTGTCGGGGGCGAACCGCAGCAAGCTGGCGTTTGCCATACTCATGCGCAAGCGTCCCAACGTGCTTGTGCTGGACGAGCCGACGAATCATCTCGATTACAAGGCTATGGAGGGCTTGGACAGGGCGCTCAAGGAGTTTGACGGCACGCTTCTCGTTGTCTCTCACGACAGGTTTTTGCTCGACCGCGTGCCGGACAGGATAGCCGAGCTGACGCCGAATGGTTTTGAATTTTTTTCTTCGCTCCAAAGTTATTCCGCAAAAGCTGCGGGGAAAACTGTTATTTTCGAAAAACAGCAGAGGAAGCCCTCGCAGTCTGTTTATCGCGCGGACAAAAAGCAGGGGCGCGTGCTGCGTGCGGAATTAAACAGGCTTGAAAGGGAGCTTAAGGCAAAAGAAAATGAAGTGGAGGCGTTGACGGAACAGCTGTCTTCGCAGGAGGCGATGAGCGATTACAAATTTTACAACGAGACGGCTGAGAAGCTGGAAAAGGCGCAGGCGGAGTGCGACGCGCTTTTGGAACAATGGCTGCTTTGCGCTCAGGATTGACGGCAAAGTCGTTGACAAAATTCTTGCGGGAGGATAAAATCTGGTTATGGAAAGGCTTAAGAAAAGACAGCGCAAGGTGCTTGCGGCTGCCCTTATTATGAGCGTGCTGTTCGTGGCGGGAATACCGGCTATTGTTCTGGGAGCAATCAACAAAATCTGGGCGGTCATGATTCTCGGCATAATATGCGTTGTCGCCGGCTTTTACGGAATGCCTCTCGTTTGGGTGTCCTACGGCTCGGGGTTTTCTTTGCTGAGGGTTGTGGAGCTGGTGGAGAGGGACAACGTCTACACCGTAGAGGAAATCGCAAGACAGGTCAATTCGAGCGAAAAAGAGGTTTTGCGGAAAATTCGCAAGGCGCTGGATAAAAGATATATCGAAGGCTTTTTGCTTGTCGACGACAGCAGGCTCAAGCTCAACGAAAACATTCGGCAGCAGAGAGCCAGAGCGGCGGCAAAGTGCCCGAACTGCGGCGCGGCGGTTGAGATTGCTGAGGTGGACGCCAACTGCCCTTATTGCGGCACGCTGGTGTTGCGAAAGTCGACGGAAGAAGGCAAAAAAGCTGAAAAGGAGAAAAATACATGAAAGACTGCATATTCTGCAAAATTACGGCGGGAGAAATACCGTCATACAAAATTTACGAGGACGAATCGGTGTACGCCTTTTTGGATATCGCGGAAGACGTGTGGGGGCATACGCTTGTCGTGCCCAAAAAGCATTGCGTCAACACTTTGGATTGCGACGACGAAACGCTTGGGAAAGTTATGCTTGCCGTGAAGAAAATAGGAAAGCATTTCGTGGACAACTGCGGCTTTGACGGCGTGGATATAATGAACGCAAACAACGAAGCGGCTCAGCAGTCTGTTTTTCATCTGCATTATCATGTTATTCCCCGAAAAAAGAACGACGGAATAGATATCTGGGGCTTTCAGACAAAGCATTCCTTCGATTTCGAGGAAATGCGTGCAAAGCTGAAGCTTTAATTCCTTTTAAGAGCCGGCTTTTCAAAGCCGTTTCGGGTATATGATTTAAGCATAGGTTTCAACAGTTGAAAAAAGCGACCCTTTAAGGTCGCTTTTGTTTTTTTGTTTTTATGCCAAAACCGTAACTTTGCCGCAGACTATCACGCAAATAATATCGATTATCCAAAAGATAGCCGCTCCGACGAAAATCCAGACGATACCCATAACGATTTTCAACACGCTGCCGCTTGCGACACCGGAGCAAATACGATAAATACCGTAAATTATACCGTCGAGCACAGGCAGAGCAAAAATGAGTTTGAGTATCCAAGGGAGTTTGTCGATTGCCGCGCAATAAGCGCTGTTAGACTTAGCCATAATTGTTACCTCCGAAAAAAATTGCGTCGACGGTGCTTTCCGCCGCGTTGTTATACATATTATACTCCCTTAAGTTGCATGCAAAGTAGAAATTCTTTTGACGATTGTGTGAAAAAAAGAACGGCTCCGCAAAGAGCCGTCCGTTCTCGGATTTTTCAGTCGAAACAAATCGTCAAGCCTCGCAGGTCCCGTCCGCCGCATCCTGCTTTGCCGCATAAAAGTCCGGACGCATGAGTCTGACAAGGCGGGGGAAGTTTTTGGTGGCGACCAGAATAACCATGACTACCATAGTTATTATCATATCTGGCAGGAGGTAAACGAGGTTGTAAAGCAGCGAATACACTCCCGCGCTAGATGCAGGGATGTCGGCCCAAACGGCGCCCATACGGAAATATATCAGTCCCGAAATGAAATGCATTACAAATCTCCAGATATATGCCGCAGCAGTGCCCGTAAAGACGGCTACGTTTTCTTTTTTGAAAAGGATTCTGGTCACGCCGATAAGGAAGATGCCGACAAAGGCAAGCAGATAATCCAGCAGGAAGGTTACGGGCGTGAGCATATAAGGGTCCTGAATAAATTGCAGCACGCCGTAAATGAGTCCGATAAGCAGACCTCTTACGGGACCGTACACGTAGGCGTAAATCAGAATAGGCACAAAGCTCGCAAGCGTTATGGAACCGCCGTAGGTTACCGGCGCGATTTTTAAAAAGGACAAAACAAATGAGCCGGCAAGGCAGACAGCCGCGTAAACAACGGCTTTGGTGTCCATTTTTTTGTAGGCAAGACACAGCACAAGCATGATTACGGCAAGCACCGCCAAGGCTATGATTGCAATCAGACCGACCAATTTGTATGTTTCTTCGCTGACTTCCGTCTGAGCAAAGGACAAGAGGTTTAAGAGAGACATTGGATTTTCCTCCGTAAAAAATATTTTTCCGCAACAAAAGAGGCTCTGAGCTTGCACGCAGAACCTCGAAAAATCCGAAAAAATATTTTTCCTACGCAAGTATTACCTTACAGGTTCGACGGGTATAATCTCAGCCGGTGAAAGCACCCCGAATGTATAAAACTTTTTAAAAGCCCTCAAGCCTTTCGTTGCCTAAAAAGTCTACCAAAAATTTTAAAAATTGTCAAATAAAACAACAAATTTCGCGTAAAATGTGTTACAATAAAATACAACCCGTCTCGGGGGAGTTTTATGAACGATTTCTTTGCTTATATCAACCGACTGAAATATATAGAACGTTGGGGGCTTATGCGCCGCACCGAAAAAGAAAATCTCTGGGAGCACAGCTTTCAGACTGCGGTGCTTGCCCATTGTCTCGCTCTTATTGCAAAAAACGAGCTGAACAGGCGTGTGGACGAAAACCGCGTCGCGGCGAGAGCGCTGTATCACGACGTTACGGAAGCGCTGACGGGAGATTTGCCTACACCGGTCAAATATTACGACGAGGATATCCGCAAGGCTTACAAGCGCATAGAGGAGGGCGCGCGGCAAAAGCTGCTCAACTCTTTGCCCGAAGCTTACTGCCGCTGCTACGCTCTGCTTTTGGACGAGGGCGGCTCCGTTGACGACGAGGACGCCTTATACGAAAAGCGTCTGGTGAAATACGCGGACAAATTGTCTGCTTATCTCAAATGCAAAACGGAGCTGAATCTGGGAAACGGCGATTTCAAAAAGGCTCTTTCGTCAATCAAAGACGAGCTTGACGCTTTCGACAGCTACGAGGTGCGTTTTTTTCTTGAAAATTTCGCGCCCTCCTTCGAGCTGACTCTCGACGAGCTGGAGTGATGAAAAGCGTCGTCTTTGAAAAAGTAACGGTACGCTATCATTACGACCAATTCGACGCCCTGTCGGATCTGTCTTTTGAAGTGAGGAAGGGCGAAACGGTTTCGCTTATTCTCGGAGAACAGGGAGGCAAAACAACTACGGCAAAGCTGGTCATGGGGCTTGTCGAGCCGACTTCGGGCAAGATTTTAGCCGACGGCGGACTTCTGGGCGACCTGAGCGCGGACAAACGCGGCGTTGCTTATATTTGCTTTCCGCCGCTTTCCTTTAAGACAACTGTGTTCAAAAATGTCTTGCGCGTATTAAGACTTAAGGGTTTGGGCAAAACTGAAAGTAAAGAAAGAGCCGGAATCGCTTTGAAAAAATTCGGACTTGACGGATTTTCGGGGGAAAAAGCCTCTTGCCTTGACGAGGAGCGGCTGCTTGAGCTGTCGCTTGCCCGAGCTTGGTGCAAAAGGGCTGAATTTTTTATTATAGACGGTCCGACGGACAATGCCGCCGTCGACAAAATACTCGGAGTCGCAGCCGAGCTTGACGCTTCCGTGCTCTTGCTGTGCGACTCTGCGAGTGTCGCGCGGGGAAGAATAGTGAATTTTTTGCCCGACATAAATTTAACGGAGGAAATTTAATGAACCAATTTGACTTTTACGACGATGAGCTGAAAAAGAAAGAGGAAGAAGAATCAAGACAGCGCAACATGCAGCAGCCTCCTTATGGCGGGCAGACAAATTATTACGCTTCGGGACAGCCTTTTCAAAACGGCGGGGATCAGTTCTATGGAAACGACAACGGAGGAAATATGCAGAACAACTTCGGCGGGGGATATTATTCCGCGCCGCCCATTCCGCCGCAAAGCTCCAAATCAAAAAAAGCCTTGTGGATTACGCTGGGCTGCATTTTGCTTGTGGTAGTCTTTTTTGTAGGTTATGTCGTCGGACACAATTTCGTCAGAACAGACGTTTCCATTCTCCAGACGGTGCTCGACACGATTGAGGACAGCTCGCTGTATTACGACGAAACCAACTGGGAGGCTGTCAAAAAACAGATGATTGTCAACGGCGGCACGGCGATGCTGCAAACCATAGACGGCTATGGCTTTTTGCTTTCTCCCGCCGAATATTATTCGCTCATGAATCCTACGGCGTCGGATACTGCCTCCTACGGTATGAGTTACGTTAAGATAGACGTCGGTCTTTATATTCATTATGTGGAATACGGCAGCGGCGCTTACCTTGCGGGACTGGAGGCGGGCGACCTGATAATTGCCGCCACGCCCTTCGGCGGCTCGAAAATCGATATGCGCACCGCGACGGACGCCGAGTTAAATCAGGCGTTTGCCGGCGGCTGGAACACCTCCTGCACTGTTGACGTGATACGCAACCTTTATACGTTAAGTCTGGGAGACACCGTAAGCATTTCTCAGTTAACCATGAAAAAGGTCGAGTACGGCGGGCAGTTTGTGGAATATTATTTCGGCAGAGACAACACCAATCTGCCCAACGAAATGATTGCGGCGCTGGGGCTTGACAGTCTGGATACGGATACGACGGGATATATACGCATAAATTCCTTTGAAAATGCGTCTTACTACGACGGAAACAGGTATGTGGAGA
>URVX01000071.1 GCA_900551395.1 uncultured Subdoligranulum sp.
GTAAAAATATCCGTTTTTAAAAAAGAGACGAAGCCGTCGAACCGGCGGAGAAAGTTAAACCCCTTGAAAAAACTACGGCGAAAAATAAGGAAAACCGCAGACCTAAAGATCTGCGGTTTTCCCATGGAGAGATAAAATACAAACAAAAACTTTTTTTGAGATGAATTTTAAGCAACGGGGTCGGTATAGTTGTAATTCACTTTTACCGTATCGGACAAAGTCAGTCCGAAAGTCATCCACACAACGGCGCTTCCTCTGAAGTTGATTGTCGTCAAGTTCTTGCAATTCTGGAAAGCATTTTTGTTGACGCTTGTAAGCGTTGCGGGCAGCACGATTGTCTTGACCTTGCAGTACAATTCACCCGACGTGGAATAATATCCGAAGCACTGCTGCTCGAGCGTCGCCAGCTTGCTGTCCGCCGACGTGTATATCGTATCCAAAGAAACGCCCTCGAATGCATAGCGCTTGATTGACACAACATTGTCGGGAAGATTGAAGGTATCCTCCGAACCGAATTTGCCTGCGGGCACCTGAACAAGAATCAGATGTCTCCGTCCTTTGCATAAAGCACTCCGTCGATAACCTGATGCGTGGTGTTGGCTTGCGCAAGGGTAAAGCTCGTGAGAGTTGCGATTCCGCCGAACACGCCGTTTCCGAACTTGGAAACATCCTGCACCGCAGGAAGCTCAACGGTCGTAAGGGAGGTGCCCATGAAAACCTCGTCCTCCGCCTGCTTGATGACCGCATTTTCGCCGAAGGTCAAGGACGTCAGAGTCGTAAGCTTCTGCAACGCGGCTTTTTTGAATGTAATGACGCGGTTGCCGAAATCAAGAGCCGACACGTTTGTGCCCTTGAAAACAGTTTCGTTGAGCACAAGATCGTTTGCAGAATCCGTAAAGGTTACGTTTTCCAGCGTGGAGACGTTTTCAAAGGTCTTGCTATCCAAGGTCAGGCTTCTCGCAGGGAAGACGATAGAAGTAAGAGACGTTCCTTTTATTATCTGTCCTTTTATCGTAAGCGCCTGACTTCCGCCCTCCTCAAAGGTCAGAGCCTTGAGCGTGGTCACGCCGTCAAAGGCGTTTGCGCCCAATGTTTTGACCGTATTGGGTATTTCGACGTTTTCCAGAGACGTTCCCTTGAATGCGCTGCTGCCTATTGTGACAAGGTTTCCGTTCTCCGCGAAAACCACTTCGGTTAGAGTAGACACTCCGGAGAAAGCGTCCGTCATAAGCTCCACAACGTCCTCGCCGAGCACCACCTTGACTATGCCGGAGCCTGCAAACAGCTTGCCGCTGATTTTGGAAACGCCTGCGGGTACAGTAAAGATGTTGTTGTCAAACGTGTAGTTGACGGGTATGGCTGCCATTACCAGCCCGGTAGAATCCTTGTAATAGAGTATTCCGTCGTTTACCACAACGCTCGCTTCCGTTGTGCCCTCGTCTACGGCAAAGGTTTCCATGTTCGAGCCGAAGGGATTGTCTGCGGCAATAAAGCTTATGCTGCGGGGAAGCGTGATGGAAGTTATCTTCGTGCCGGCAAACACTTTGGCGGAGATTGTCGTGATCGAAACATTGCCTGTAGCAAAGGTCGCCTGCGCAAGCTCGCTGCACCCCTCGAATGCACTGCTGCTCATCTCGGCCAATGTAGAAGGCAGCGAAACGGAAGTAATAAGCTTGCAGTTTTTGAACACGTTGGACCCTATCGACGTCACGCCCTCGGGTATGACCAGCGCGCCGGCAAGCTTAGTTCCCTGAAAAGCAGAGCCGTTGATTGTTTTCAGCCCTTTCGGGAAAACGATGGAGGAGACAGAGGTGTTTGTAAATGAGCCTATAGTGGTACATTTGCTGTTTTCTCCGAAAATCACGTTTTCAAGATTTGTCAAATAACCGAAGCCGTCCAAAGTAACTATACCGTCGGCTACGACGATTGTCTTCAGTTGCGTCGCCATACTGAAACCGGTAGTCGAAGTAAGCTTTTGTTCTCCGAGCGTATCGGGGAGATAGAGCACCTGATAGGCTGCGCCCGCACTGTCGTCCGCAAAACCGTAGAGCATTGTGTTGTCCCAGCTTGCGGTCTTGAACAGCTCCTCGTCCTCAATGGCCTTGAACGTATATGTACGCGTTTCCTCGCCGGCTTTTCTTGCCGAGAAGACGTACACGTTGCTCTTCAACAGACCCGTAAAGACGTTGGACGTCTGCCACTCGTTGTTGTTCGCCCAGCCTGCCGAGTATTCCCAGCCCTCGCCGAGATCGGTAACTCTCGCCCAGATGTTCGAGCTGTTAAGCTGCCAGACCACTGCTCCGAAGCGGATTTCTTCATTGCCAAACGATACGACTATACTTACGTCTTCTTCTACCGTAAATCTGTAGCTGTTGCCGAAAGCCTCCCCGACCGGATTGCCGTTTATCAAAAGCTCTCTGACAAAATAGCCGTCCGCGGGCTCGAAGGTAAGCTCCACAACAGACCCTTTGACTACTTTGCCGCCGTTTTCCAGCTGGTTTACCACAACGGGGTCGGGATAAAACATGCCTGCGCTTTCGCCTTCGGGATGAGCAACCTGCGTATTGGAGAGCAACACTCCGAGACTTGCGAACATGTCTCCGTTTGCGCCGTCAACCGCCCAACTGATTTCTTGCGTGGGAAGGTCTGCTGCTCCGATTACGCCTTCCTTCGACAGAACGTCGAGCAAGCCGTAATAAGGAATTTCCTGACCGTAAACAACGATTTTTCCGAAGCGTGAACGCATCCAGTCGGGGGAAGCCGTATCGGAGTTGAAATGGCGTCCCGACTCGTAAAACTCAATTGCCGCTTCCTCTGTCGAGAAAATCAGGATCATGCCCATCTCATTGGGAAAACCGAACATGGATTGAGGCTGCATGGAGAAAATCACGAAATCGTTCCAGGTGTAAAGCATGCCCGACTGTCCGTTGGGATAATCGGTAATGCCTTCGTAGTAGCCATCGTTGTGATAATTTGTCCATCTCGGATCGATGTCCCAGCCGTAAACGGACATCATCTTCTCATAAAACGCGACGGTGAGGAAGTTGTCTTCCGCTTTAAGCTCGGGAGCCACGGCAACCGGCTCGCCGTTCACGTAGCTTTCGATTATGTTCAAAAGCACGGGAGAGTTCGACGTCAGCATAATGTTGTCGATAACAACAGTATATTTGCTGTCCGCAAGAGAGGGAGAGTCAAGCGCCGCCTGCGCCCATGCCTCGTCTGCGAAAACTCTGCCGGAAAATCTGGTGATGTTTATGCCCGCGCTGCCCTGATTCTGTTCAATCCATACGTGCAGCCCGTAAGCGTTGTCGTTTTTGCCGTTAAACACGTCAATGCCGCTCGTGGAGGTCGTGTATCTGTGTCTTTGCAGCTCGTCGCGCATACCTATAGCCTGAGAAGCGAAAGGCTCGACGATATTTGTGCCCGTACCTACGGAACCGGGAACGCCCAGCGCGTAAAGCGTTTGAATCGTCCAGCATCCGTGAGGAGTGCCCTGAACTACTATACGTCCGCTCGTGGTCTGCGTTCCGCCTACGATAATGCCGTAAACTCTGCCTTCAACTTCGCCCGTAGAGGGAGTGTTCAAAAAATTATCGAGGAAATACAACGCGTCCGCGGGGTTTTCAAAGATGCTGACCTTGAAGCCGCCTCTGTAGCCGGCATCAATCGAATTGCCGTTTGTATCGCCGGTCGGGGTGTATCGTGCCATAGCGAGGTCGGAGGGATAAGTGACCTCGCTTGCGGAAAAGGCATTGCCGTTTATAGAGGCTTCGCCTATAGCCATAAGCATGTCTCTCAAAATTTCCGCCTGCTCCGCAACGGAAAGCGTATCGTCAAAGCCGTAAACGAATTGTGCGGAAAGCTCCACTTTTGCGTCAAGGCTTTCTATAATATAAGTGTTTTCATCGGTAAGCTCCGCCGGCTCTCCGTCAACGAGAAAGCTTTCCACTATGTAATTTTCATCGGGGACAATTTCAAACACCACTCTGCTGCCTTCCGCAATGCGCGCGGGGCTGAAAAGCATGGCCTCGCCGTCGTCAAGCACGTTGAGATAGCCGTTGTCGCCGTACGAAAACACCACGTCGTATTTGTTGACTGTGACTTCCCACTTGGCGTAAACCGTAGCGTCCGAGTCTGCCGCTTCGGAAAAGTCAAATTCCTGCGTGCCGTCGGCTGAGGCGTACCACCCCAAAAAGGTGTAGCCGTCCTTGACGGGCTTGTTGACCGCAGACGGCGCGGACAGCTTGTCGCCCTCAGCAACGCCGGTCACGGGCGTGTATCCCGTCGGCCAATGTCCTCCGTCCAGCTCCCAAACGACGTTGTAAAGTCTTTTGAAGGTTACGCTTACTTCCAGCTCCTTGTCCGCAATCAGCGTAAGCTTTGTTCCGGTTGCGTCCAGTCCGGTCGTCTGTATTGCTCCGTTCACCGTCCATACGTCCACCGTATAGCCGGAATTGGGCGCCGCGGCAAATTCTATACTCTTGTCCGCTTCCGCCTTGCTTCCGCTTACAAAGCTTTCGCCGTCCGCCGTTGCGGTGAGCGTTCCGTTTTCGCCTGCGCTGTATGTCACCTTGAAGCCGCTCTGACATGCCGCCAGAACGCCGGTCATCAACACAACCAGCACAACGAGCCAAACAAGTATTTTGCTCTTTTTCATGTCGTATTCTTCCCGGTATTTGCTTCTTCCGGCAATTTATGCGTCGGCTCATTAAAGCGACATTTAGCCGCCCGATGTGCTTTGCTCAAAATATACACATTTTCCAAATACAATCGCCCTGTCACCTTACGATATTTTCCTTGTTTATGTAAATTTCGGAAAAAGAAAAGGATAATTTGACACTATTTAGTGTGAGCGCGATTTAATATTAGCAAATTTTAACTTTTTAGTCAACGAAATTTATTGACATTTTTAACCAAAAACTTTATACTGATAAAAAACAACGGAGTCGAGGAAAACAAAACAATTATGTATTCTGGCGAAATTTTGAAAAAACTTCAGGACGCTATGCTTGAGCGCACCGACCTGATAAACCGGCTGGCGGAAATTCATCACTCGCGCACACGGGAGTTGCTCGACGGAAGCAACGCCCTGTTTGACGTGTCGTCCGTTTTCAACAATCTGAAATACAGCGTTCTGCAAACCATAGACAGCGCGCATGATATATGTATCAGCGAGCTGGCAAAGTCAATGGGCTTTACTTTGCCTTATCTGAGTCTGCTTATTTCGCAGCTGGAGGAGGATGACCTCGTCCTGCGCTATCTGAAGGACAACAATCGACGCACCAATTATGTCAGACTGTCCGCAAACGGAACTGAATTGATGCTCAAAATGAAAAATTCGGGCGACATCGCTTTTCACGAGCTGCTTTGCTCGTCACTCACCGACAAGGAAATTTTCGACCTTACATGTATTTACGATTATATACTTGCCGTGTACGAGAAAAAGCCTCGTACTCCTTCGGACAAAAAAGACGCAGATACCTTTGCCCTTTGCAAGCGTCTCAAGGACCAAATCAACACGGAATCCAGACTGCTCAACACCTGTTTGATATTGCCCGTTTTCACGGGAAAAACCGCCAACAAGACCAGACAAAACATTTTGGACAACGAGGTTTTGTCTATCGTTGACGAAAACGGTCCGATAAAAATGCAGGACGTCGCAGAAAAAATCGACGCTCCGCCATATCAGATAGGACGAATCACCGAAAGACTTGTCAAAAGCAACCTGGTGCAGCGCTCAAAGCTGCCTACAGACAGAAAGGTGGTTATTCTTCAGATGACGGAAAGCGGCAGGGATTTTATCAAAAAGAACAACGAGCTCATGCAAATACTTGTCGGCGAGCTAGTAGAGCCGCTCAGCGAAGAGGAACTGGAAAAGCTTTACAGATATATTGTCGTAGCGTCCAAAACCATGAGAAAAGTGATAAACGCCACAGCTGTCGTCACCGAATATTCGGAATTTTCCGCCTGAGCGACAAAGTATCTTTGTTTATTCGATAAATTTAATATCAGTAAAATTTAACAAGCCTGCGAAAGCAGGCTTTTTTCCGTCGTTTTGCGGCGCAGCTTCACCCGAAAAAGCTTGAATATATTTTTTGAACAAATGCCCTTTGACAGGCTTATTATTTTTTAAAAAACAAATTCGATTTGTTACGAATTTTTTAAAAGAAATTATAATAAAAAAATATACATTTAAATTTCCCCCATTGTTCAAACATTTGACGGGGGGGGGGAGGTTTTTATGTTATAATTTACACACAAAAGCTT
>URVX01000072.1 GCA_900551395.1 uncultured Subdoligranulum sp.
CTTTCCCTTATGCTGGTTCCGCGCAGGTCGGCAACGCCGTATTCCGTGACGACGTACTGCACGTCGTTTCTGCTCAAGGTCACCGTAGCGCCGGGCTTGAGCTGAGGTACGATTTTGCTGACCTCCGTGCGGGTTCCGTCGGGGTTTTTCGCCATAGCCGTAGAGTAGAGAGCAATAAAGGATTTTCCGTTTTTGCTCTTTTGCGCGCCTATAGCCGTGTCCGCCTGACCGCCGCTGCCGGAAAACTGCACGGAGCCCAAACTCTCGCTGCAGCATTGTCCCGTAAGGTCAACCTCGAGGGTCGTATTTATCGAAATCTGATTGTCGTTCTGCCCGATGATATAAGCGTCGTTTGTATACATGCCGTTCATAACCATTATGCCCGGATTGTCGTCGACAAAGTCGTACAGCTCGCGCGTACCGATAATCATTGTGGTCACTGCGGAGCCTCTGTGCAGCGTTTTTCTGCTGTTGTCGATGACGCCCGCCTTGGTGAGCTTCATCATGCCCGTCGTGTAAAGCTCGGTGTGAACGCCGAGATGCTTTAGTCCGTAAAGCGACTCGGCAACGGCGTTGGGTATGCCGCCGATACCCAGCTGGATGCTGTCGCCGTCATTTATATACTCCGCTATCGTTTTTCCGATAACAAGATCCTTTTCGTTGCAGGGCGAATCGGGTATTTCGGGTATGGCGTAGTCAGCATCTATGAAATAATCCACTTCGTCAACATGCACGAACACGTCTCCGAAAGTGCGGGGCACGTTGGGATTGATTTCCAGAATAACGATGTCCGCTCTCTCCATGACGTAAGTCTCGTAAGTGTTGGACAAGCCCAAGGATACGTAGCCGTGCTTGTCGGGCAGAGAGCAGTTGCCGATAAATATATTGCATTTCAGATGACAGAGACGCTTCAATGCCGCCGTAGAAAGCTGCTGAGGCACGTGGCTCACATTGCCGTTGGGCATGGCTTTTCTCAATGCGGGAGTAAAAAACCACCCGTCGACGTTGAAGCTGTCGGCATAAGCGCGATTGGTCATATATTCGAAATTTCCCATCGGCAGACAGCTGGTGACGGATACGTTTTTGACTCTGTCGGCTATCGTGTGCAGGGAGCCGAGAAATGCGGCGCCCTCGGAGGGCGCGAGCGCGGACACGATGTGGTCGTTGCTTTTGACCAGAGACAAAGCCTGTTCTACGCTGATCATCTTTTTGCCTAAATCCATTTTTTACCTCCGTTAGTTTCAAATTTATGAAACAAATTCATATTTGTATTATAATGCATGCGCCTTATTTTGTCCATAACTTTTCCGGCTTTTTTCGAAAATAATTTTTTACACAAACAAAACGACGCGCCTAAATAGTCGCGTCAAAAGTATTGCCAATTCAAAACGGTTTCAGCCGTCCGAAACGGAATCTTTTTCGTCAAAATCACTAGCCGAGCCTTGCTCCCCACCTTCGGCTCCGCTATATTTTTTTATTCGGAAAATGTGACCGAAAACCGCATAAAATTTTTCAGGTCTGACCGCCAAAGAGGACAGCACGGCGACGATTATTATCACCGCCCCTACTACCGTCACGGCGCTTTCGAGCGAAGTGTAACCCATAGCCCATGCAAACAAAAACGCGAAAATCGACTCCTCTCCGACAATCAGCGATACGGACGGAGACGGCAGCTTTTTCTGTACAAGCACGAGAATAAAATAAGCAAAGCCCGTGCAGAAAACACCGAGATATATGAGCCCGAGCGCAACCTCTCCCCCGTTTGTGATTTCCGACATATATTTCATCTCGAAAATGAGAGTGAACGCCGAGCATACTACGGCGACGCTGACAAGCTGAAAGAAAACCCAGCGCGCCGTATCATAACGGTCGGCGAATTTTCCCAAGAGAAAATAATAAAACGCAAAAGCTATTCCGCCCAACAGGGACAAACCGTCAAACAGACTGAAAAAGAAGTCCGACATGGAAAACAAATCGTAAAACAAAGCCAAGCCCGTCAAGGCAATCAAACCGTCTATAAGATATTTTAAAGCAAATCTTTTTTCAAAAATACAAATCAGAACGGGCACGAAAAGCACAAATACCGAAGAAAAAAAGTAGCTCTTGTCCGTGCCCTGAGAATAGGAATCAAGTCCGAAATATTTCAACACGAAAGCAGATCCGAGCAGCAAGCCCATAAGCATACCGTTTAGAGCTTCTGCGCCGGAAAGCGGTCTGCGTTTCGGTTCATTTCCCAAAAAGGCAATTCCCGAAAGACAAACCGCGCCGATTGCGAACTGAATTGCCAGAAGCATGAAAACGGGAACCTTATTTTTCAAAAGCTGTTCAGTAACCACAAAGCTAATGCCCCACAGCACAGTCGTAAGCAGAAGGAGCAGAATATAAACGGTTAAGCCCTTTTTTTCGTTTCGCTCGTCAAGCATGTGTTCAGTATAACATCTGCGTTAAATTTACGCAACGCAAAACCGATATTTTTTTGCCGTTATTTGCGGAAAATACGTCAGGCGTATCCGTATTTTTTTCTTTTGACTGCGAAAAATACGACGGTCATAACAAGCGCCGCCAGCTCTGCCGCGACCACTGCCAGCCAGATTCCGTCAAGCCCGAGCGCAAGCGGCAACAGAAACACCGCCCTAACCTGAAACACGAGCGTGCGCCCGAAAGACAGCAGCGCCGAAACCAAGCCGTCGTTCAACGCGGTGAAAAATGCAGAGCCGAAAATATTTATGCCCTGTATAACAAACGAAACGGAAAACAATCTGAGACCGCGCACGGTCATTTCGTACAGTCCCTTGTCGTAGCTCACAAATATTCTTGACAACGGGGCAGACAAAAGCTGTGCCAAGCCTGCGAGGAGCAAGCCGAAGGAAATTACGATAACCAGACTTTTTTTGAACAAACCCTTAAGCTCCGTTTTGTTTTCCGCTCCGAAATGATAGCTGAATACAGGAGCGGAAGCAATCGAATAGCCTATGAATATGGCAAGAAAAACAAAATTGACGTACATAATAACGCCGTAAGCGGATATTCCGTCCTCTCCCTCCAGCTTCATCAGTCGAAAATTGTAAAGCATACCGACAACGGAGGATGAAATGTTGCTCAGAAATTCGGACGAGCCGTTGCCGCACACCTTAAGAAAAATTTTTCCGTAAAAACCGGCTCTGGTCAGGCGCAGCAGACTTTTGTTACGCAGCGCAAAATATAATATAGGTGTCAGACCGCCTACAACCTCGCTCAGTCCGGTTGCCAGCGCGGCGCCCCAAAGCCCCCAACCGAAAACCGCGACAAACAGATAATCCAGCGCCATATTTGTCACACCGGCGCCCACTATGACCCACAAGCCGACGGAGGTCTTTTCCGCCGTAGCGAAAAAACTCTGGAAAGCAGACTGCAGCATGAAAAACGGCTGGAAAGCAAGCAAAATCGAACCGTAAGTCACACACCCCTACAAAAGCTCGCCCTCCGCTCCGAAAAGACGGGCTATAGGTCTGACAACGGCAAGTCCCAACGCCGCAACCGCAACGCCGAGCACAATCGTCACATATACAAGCATCGAAAAATAACGGTTTGCTTTTTCCTTGTCGCCCTCGCCCAACGTCTTGCCTACAATCGCGCTGCCGCCGGCGCCAATCATAAAGCCAATCGCGCCGGTGCAGATTACGAAAGGCATAATCAGATTGACCGACGCAAAAGCGGTTTTCCCCGCAAAATTCGACACGAAAAGCCCGTCCACAACGCCGTAGACGGACGTAAAA
This sequence comes from uncultured Subdoligranulum sp., assembly GCA_900551395.1. GTDB lineage: Bacteria > Bacillota > Clostridia > Christensenellales > CAG-314 > CAG-314. The sequence goes on from URVX01000072.1 coordinate 3,756, forward strand.
ATCATCATCACTATCGACGGAAAAGAAAATTTCAAAAGCTTTCCGTAAGTGAAGTGTTGGCTTAATTGTATTTTTTGCTTCATTTATTTCTCCCAGTCCCCAGCCGCGCAGTTTTTTAAAATTTTTTCAGCTTCCCGTCCAAGCAGCTGCACGTGTTTTTTCGCCAGACAAAGAAAAAGATCCCTTTCTCCTTCGTCGAAGCGGGAAAAAGCGCGCAGCTCCATATCAAATACCCGGTCTATCGTGTTCTTTACGTAGTCCTCCCCCGACACAGTCAGCCTGAGCAGCTTGCTTCTGTGGTTTCTCGGATCCGTTTCGAGAGAAATGATTCCGTCCTCCTCCAGCCGTTTCAATGCGGTGTTGACAGTCTGCTTCGGCACGGATAAATAAGACGCCAGCTCGCTTTGCGTGGACGGATTGTTTTCCCTGAGAAAATAAAGCAGCCAGAACGTCGTATCGCTCATGCCGAAAAAATGAGCCAATTTTCCGTAAATTTCATCAGTTTCCTTGTATAAGGAATTGTAAAGCGCGATAAGCTTGTTAAGACTGTCGTTCATTTCTCACCTCTAAAAAAAGTCCGATTTCGGACTGCGAATTGCATTATAGTCCGATTTCGGACTTATGTCAACAGTTTTAAGCATTTTTTCCGCAAAAAAAAGCTGCGCGGCAGCGCAGCCTTTATTTGCAATCAAAATCCCTTTTGCTCTCTTTTGCGGAAATTTGCCTTGAGACGCTTTTCCGTGTCGAGTATGGTCTTTCTTATACGGATATTCTTCGGCGTGATTTCCAGCAGCTCGTCGTCGTTGATAAACTCTATAGCCTCCTCCAAACTCAAAAGACGGGGCGTTTCCAGCCGCAGCGCGTCGTCGCTGCCCGAAGCGCGCGTATTTGTCAGATGCTTCTTTTTACAAACATTTACGCTTATGTCCTCGCTCTTGGGAGATACGCCTACAACCATGCCCTCGTAGACCTCAGTGCCGGGAACAACAAACAGTGCACCGCGCTGCTGGGCGTTGAACAAGCCGTACGTCACCGCCTCTCCCGTCTCGAAAGCTACAAGAGAGCCCGTCTGACGGCGTTCTATCTCGCCTTTAAAGGGTTGATATTCCAGAAAAACCGTGTTGAAAACGCCCTCGCCGCGCGTGTCCGTCAAAAACTGGCTCTTATAGCCGAACAATCCGCGCGCAGGCACGGCAAATTCCATCCTCACCCTGTTGTTTATGTTGTCCATGTGCAGAAGCTCGCCCTTTCGCTCGCCCATGCTCGAAAAAACCACGCCCGTCCTTTCGCTGGGCACGTCCACAACCAGCTTTTCGACCGGCTCGTAAAGCACGCCGTCTATGCGCTTGTAAAGAACCTTGGGCGGACCGACCAAAAACTCGTAGCCGTCTCGGCGCATAGTTTCTATCAAAATAGACAAATGCATTTCACCCCTGCCGCACACCTTGAAGGAGTCTGCGGAATCGGTTTTTTCTACCTTGAGCGAAACGTCCTTGAGCATCTCCTTGAACAAACGGTCGTGCAAATGCCTGGTTGTGACGTATTTGCCCTCCTTTCCCGCAAAGGGACCGTCATTTACGCTGAAGGTCATTTCCACGGTTGGCTCGCTTATCTTCACAAACGGTACGGGAGACAGGTCGGCGGGACTGCAAATCGTGTCGCCTATCGTTACGTTTTCGAGACCTGCAACGCAGACGATGTCTCCTGCCTCCGCGCTTTCCACAGGTCTGCGGCTCAAGCCGTCAATCTGAAACACGGTGACGATTTTTCCCGTTTTGGCAGACACGTCGGGTTGATTGAAATTGACAAGCGAAACGGCGTCGCCCACTTTGAGCGTTCCTCTTTCTATTCTGCCTATCGCAATTCTCCCGACGTAATCGTTGTAATCTATCGACGAAACCAGCATCTGAAAAGGTCCCTGCTCGTCTACGGTCTGCGGCTCGAAATGATTTATTATCGCCTCGAACAACGGCTTGAGGTCGGTTCCCTGTCTGCGGAAATCCTCCGTTGCAGTGCCGTTGCGCCCGGAGCAGTAAATAATCGGACTTTCAAACTGAGTTTCGGTTGCGTTTAGCTCCAACAGCAAATCGAGAATTTCGTTTTCCACCTCGTTTAACCGCGCGTCCGGTCTGTCAGTCTTGTTCACCACAAGTATCAGCTTGTGTCCCAGCTCCAGCGCCTTCTGCATGACGAATCTCGTCTGCGGCATCGGTCCCTCCGCCGCGTCCACAAGCACGAGCACGCCGTTGACCATTTTCAGCACTCGCTCGACTTCTCCGCCGAAGTCGGCGTGTCCGGGCGTATCCACTATGTTGATTTTCGTATTTTTGTAATACACCGAAGTGTTTTTGGCAAGTATCGTAATTCCGCGTTCCCGCTCGAGGTCGTTGGAATCCATGACTCTGTCCGCG
>URVX01000073.1 GCA_900551395.1 uncultured Subdoligranulum sp.
GATAATTAGGATGAATATTTTCTTTCATAGCCGTTACCTCTAAAAAATTTCAATAGCTTTGCTATTATATACCCCGCCGCGCAATAAGTCAAGGGTTTTTCGGCAATTTAACGCGCAAATTTTCTTGCGGCTAATCGGTAGCTTTTTTAATCGTATTTTGATATAATATCAATAATCGGAAAAAAGGAGTTTTCTTTTGAAAGCGTGGAAGTACAGCAAGCCCAGCGGCGTCAAGCTAAAGGTAGATTTGCCCAGCAGTCTCACGGAAGATAAAACCGTAAAGGTAAAAATCGAAAGAGTCTTAACGGGAAATTTTGAACGAAAAATCATTTCGGGCGAGACGGAGTGCCCCGACGGTCTCACGATAGGCAGATTTGCCGTAGGCGTAGTCAGCGAGCTGTTCGACGCGGACAAAAGCAAATTCAACCGTATTGACCGCGTGGTCATCGAGCCGCATCTCCCCTGCGGAAATTGTCTCCCCTGCCGCAACGGCAAATTCGCTTCTTGCGAAAACATGCAGTGTCTGGGGCAAACCCTTAACGGTCTTATGCAGGATTTCATCACTCTCCCCGAGAGCTGCCTGCACAAAATTCCCGAACCTCTCAAATCTGAAAATGCATTGATAACCGAGCACGTGGCATTGGCAATACATATACTCGACGCTCTCAGGCTTGAAAAGGGCGAACACATCGCCATTTTTTCGGGCAGCAAATTGGGCGTGATACTCGCGCAGCTGTCCAGCTACTATCAGGCAATCCCCGTATTGATTGACGAGAACGAGGACGCGCTTGCTCTGGCAAGGTCAAACAACATATATTACACCTTCAACCCCAAAAGCTGCGACGTGATAAAAGAGCTGTTTTCGGTGACGGGCGGCAGACGGTGCGAAAAGGTTGCTTATCTGCCCAACCGCGCAAGCGGCGTGGACGACGCGGTCAACGCCTGCGCGTTCAATGCAAGGCTGTGCGTGGGAGGCTTCGTACCCGACACGATAAGCGTAAATCTGCCTGCGGCTCTTCAAAAAAATATAACAATAATGACCGCACGCACGGGTTACGGAAACTATCCGTCCGCGCTCAATCTGCTGACAAACAAGGTCATCAAAATGTCCGACTTTTTAAGGAGGGATATCCCCTTCGACAAGTTCGACTCGGAGTTTCCCAAAACCGACGCGCACGCGCTTGACTACGGCGCGGTGGTGGTAAATCTGGATTAACGATTAAAACAAAAGAGAGACGGTAAATGTCCCTCTTTTTTTGTTCTATTTTTTTGAATATCTTACGGCAAGTCAATCCGATTTGCCCGCATTTATCCAAGAGGCTTTAAAAGCTCGTCGTCGCACATGTCTATCACGTCGCCCGCCCCTACAATGAGAACGATATCGTTTTTGTCCGCCGTTTCCCTGATTTTTTTCTTTGCGGCGGCAAAATCCTCGACATATTCGCACGGAGTCACTCTGTCCACCGCCGCTGCAAGCGTTTTGCCGCTGACGTGTTCTATCGGCTTTTCACGAGCTGCGTAAATAGGCAGAATCCACAGCTTTTTTACGCCGGAAAAGCAATAGACGAAGCGATCGAACAAGCCCTTCGTTCTGCTGTAGGTGTGCGGCTGAAAAACCATATAAATATTGTCGAAGCTTTTCAGCTTAACGGCGTCCAGCAAGGCCTTTATTTCGGAGGGATGATGAGCATAATCCGCAACGATATTCGTATAGCCGCAGTCAAAGGTTTCGTAGCGCCTGCTCACCCCCGCAAACCCGGACAGCAGCATACAAACGGTCGGCATATCAAGACCGAGACAAAAGCAGGCTGCAACAGCCGCAAGCGCGTTGTAAACATTGTGCCTGCCGGCAACCTTCAAGTCCACGTGACCGACAGTGTTCCCCTCTGCTTTTACGTCAAAGGAAAAATTTCCGTTGGTCTGCACAAGCTTCACCGCGCGCACGTCGCAGCCCCGCTTAAGCCCGAAGGTAATTTTCCTGCCCTTTATTCTCGCCCGCGTAAACGCGTCTATGCCGTCGGCGTTCAAAACCACACAGCCGTCGGGACGCGTGTTTTGCGTAAAAGCCACAAAGCTGTCCTTGACGTGCCTTAAGCTTCTGAAATAATCGGTGTGGTCCAGCTCTATATTGAGCAGCACGGAAACATAAGGGTGCAGATATTTAAAGCTTTCTCTGTACTCGCACGCTTCGCTTATGCAATATTCCCCGCCGCCCTTTTCAAAATTGCTGCCGCTGCGCTTCAGAACGCCGCCGATAAAAACAGCGGGATTTTTCTGCAAACCGTCGAGAATATGCGCCAGCATACCTGTGGTAGTCGTCTTTCCGTGACTGCCGCACACCGCCACGCCGAACGGATAATCGTCGAAGATATCCCCCAGCGCCTGCTCGCGCCGCACAACGGGTATGGAATTTTGTCTGCAATAGTCAAGCTCCACATTGTCCTCCTTTACCGCCGAGGTAAAAATACACAACCCGACGGTCTCCTTGTCTATGTTGGACACGTCGTGCCCTATGTGAATCTCGGCTCCGAGCCCTCGAAGCAGCATGGTCTGTTCGTTTTCTCTGACATCGCTGCCGCTGACCTCAAAGCCCTCGGTCAGAAAATACTGCGCGAGCGCGCTCATGCTTATGCCGCCGATACCTACCAGATGAATTTTTCCTTTTAACTTAATTTCTTCCATATTAAATTTTATTATAAAATGTGAAATTTAAGTTAAATTTTTTATGAAAAATTTTAATTAAAGTATTGTGTTATTTTGAATTTTATAGTATAATAATACCACCTTCGGGAAAACATTTTAAAGAGGTTACATCATGAACATTTCTGACATCAGAATCCGCAAAGTCGAAAACGATGAAAACAAGCTGAGGGGTATCGCATCGATTACCATAGACGATTGCTTTGTCATTCACGACATAAAAATAATCGAAGGCAAAGAAAGTCTTTTCATAGCAATGCCCAGCCGCAAAACCAAAGAGGGGGAATACAAGGACATCGCGCACCCCATAAACAGCGAAACAAGACAAATGCTTTCGGACGCTGTTTTGAATGCTTATCGGCAGGCGGAATAATTTTTAAGACAAAAAGGACTGTCAAGCGGCAGTCCTTTTTTCATGCTTTTTTTCCTTTCTGTTGTTTACGAATTCGAGCACTATTCTTCCGGCAACGCACACCACTGCGGAAACAGCCACAGCAACGACCACAATCAGCTCGTGCCCCTTAACATCCACAAGTCCGATGAGGCTTCTTGCAAAGGGCAGGCAAAGCCCCAGGGCTACAAGAGCCGCGCTGCCCAGCGCAACGCAGAGATTTATCCAATTGAACGGATAGCACAAAACGCACAGGGCAACGACGCCGGACACTGTCATAGCAACAGTAGACAACGTCATAATCTGAGGCGCTTCGAGACTGACGGGAGCGCCGAAGCCGAAGCTTTCGTACAAATAAATTATCCCCACCGACAGGCTCAGCGCCAAGCCGGACGGAATTGTCCTAATCAACGTGTTTGAAATAAACCTGCCGGTAATAAGCTCCTTGTTGGGCTTGAGCGCCAGAAAGAACGAGGGCAGACCTATGACGAGAAACTCTATAAGATAAAGATTGCGCGGCTCGAAAGGATATTCCCGTCCCAGACAAATCATAAGCAGCGTGGTAAAAATGGTCATCGTCGTCTTCATCAGGAACAGGCTGGAGGAGTTTTGAATGTTGTTGACCACTCGTCTGCCCTCCGCCACCACGCTGGGCATAGAGGAAAACCTGCTGTCGAAAAGCACAAGGTGCGCTACGCTTTTGCTCGCCTGACTTCCCGCGCCCATGGCTACTGCGCAGTCCGCCTCTTTCATTGCCAGAATGTCGTTCACTCCGTCGCCCGTCATGGCAACGGTTTTGCCCTGCAGCTTGAATTGCTTTATCAGAAGCGCTTTCTGCTCCGGACTTACTCTGCCGAAAACGGTGTAGCGCGCACTCGCCGCTATTACCTCCTCGTCCGACATGCCGTCGAGACTGACGAAATTGTCCGCGTCCCTAACTCCCGCCTCTTTTGCGATGACCGAAACGGTCTGCGGATTGTCGCCGCTTATCACCTTGAGCATAACGTCGTTGTCGGTAAACCATTTTATCGTTTCTATCGCGTCGGGACGCACGGTGTCCTTGAGCACCACAAGCCCCAGCTGACAAAGGTCGTCCGGAAGCCCGTCGCCGTCGCCGCACAGGCATTTTTCGCTGAAAGCGACAAGCAAAACTCTCTTGCCCTGTTTTGTATATTTTTCAACCTCTCCGGACAGATTTCCCGAAGCGGGAACAAACTCGGGCGCTCCCACGACCAGAGTGCCGCGATTTTCAAAGCTCACGGCGCTGTATTTTCGTGCGGAGGAAAAAGGCACTACCTTTGAAAAATTTAATTTGCCTCCGGAACCGAAATATTTTTCGAGAGCGCGCGCCGTCTGATTTTTCTCCCCCGAAGCGGAGATAAATTCCGGCATAAGCTCGTGCAAAAGCTCCGTTTTGTCGCAAAGAACCGTCTCCACCGTCATAGTGCCGTCGGTTATCGTGCCTGTTTTGTCCAGACAGAGCACGTTCACGCGTGCCAGCATTTCTATGCAGTACAAATCCTTGACCATCGCCTTTTTGGACGCCAGTCTGATGACGGAAACGGTGAGCGCGACGCTTGTCAAAAGCACCATGCCCGACGGAATCATGCCTATCATGCTGCCGGACGTCTGAATAAGCGCCTGCCTCCACTCCTCGTAGCCTCCGAGCTGATGTACGGTGGTGAAAAAAGTAGCTATACCCAAAGGGAAAATAATAATGGCCAGCACCTTGATAATGGCATTTATCGACCGCATAAGCTCAGATTTGGGCTTCTGATATTTTTTCGCCTTTGCCGCCAGCGTCTGAACATAGCTCATGGCGCCCGCCCTTTCCACTCTGGCTACGCAGCTGCCCGAAATGGCAAAGCTGCCCGAAAGCAAGGTGTCGTTTGCGGTTTTTCTCACCGGCTCGGATTCACCCGTCAAAAGAGACTCGTCCGTTTCCAGCTGCCCCTCGAGCAAAACGCAGTCCGCGCAAATCTGATTGCCCGCTTCTATTTTTATTATGTCGTCTCTCACGACAGAAGCGGCGTCTATCGTCTGCTCCTCGCAGTCCCTTATTGCTTTGACCTGCGGCGCATTCAAAAGAGACAGCTTGTCAATGGTTCTTTTCGCTCTTATTTCCTGAACTATCCCGATCGTGGTGTTGGCGATGATTATCACGCCGAAAAACAAATTGGGATAACTCCCCAGCGCCGCCATAAGTATCATTATGGCAAGCCCCAGCAAATTAAAAAACGTAAATATGTTGCCGATAAAAATAGACGCGTAGGATTTTGCGCCGGTTCGCTTGGTCTCGTTTCCGAGTCCGGCGGCTTTACGCTCGTCGACTTCGGCTTGCGTAAGCCCCACGTCTGTAGGCTTCAAAACCGAAATAATCTCAGTTGTTTGCTTGCGTTTCATACGATTATTATAGCTGAACGTGTCACAAAAGTAAACTTTTTCGCACAAAAAAGAGCGTCGGGAAGTCCCCCGCGCTCACAAAAAACGCGTCGCCACGTGTCGCTCCGCAGAAATTAAATCAGAAGTCCGCTGCTCGCGCGCAGCGAATTAATCAGCCTCGCGCGTTTATTCAAAATCCTTTTGCTCGTCTTCGGCAGCCGACTCCGCAAGCTCCTCCGTCACGGTATCGGCAATGGCATCGGATATCTCCTCCGCAACCGCAGGCGCGAAATTCCTGTAGCCTACAAGACGGGCAGGTCTCAAGGCATAGCTCAATGCCAACGCCGCCCCGCCGCCTATAAGCGCGGTAAACCATTGAAGCGCGCCCATCATGACTGCGATTGTCTCCATCTGCTTGACATTAAAAAGCAAAGGATAAATCCATTTTACTCCCACGAAATAAAGGAAAATGAATTTCAAGCCCGCCGCAAGCACTATTGCCGCCGCTGAGACCAGCAGATTGTACCAAAATCTTCTCGTACTGCCGGAATCCACTCGCAAAAGCCACACCGCAACACCGAAAACAACTACGTATATAGCGTTGGAAACCGCGATGAAAGGCACAAGCAGAACATTGGGATGGTGTCCGAG
>URVX01000074.1 GCA_900551395.1 uncultured Subdoligranulum sp.
ATTTATTCCCGCAATAGCCGGTCAAGACGGAGCTGCCGTGATTGTGGAGCTGCCTTCTTCGCTTACGACAATTACGGCACAACTAAGCAAGTCCTATTGGGGGTATGATGACGTGTCGTATGTTACCGAACCCGCAATCAATCTGTGGTACGGAAAAATAGTTTACGCCAAATCTTTCGGTATTGCCGACATGGGCTCGCAAACCATAGCTGTTTTGCGTTCTTATACTCAGGACGAGTTCGTGATACCTGCCTCCGTAACGGAATTCGGCGACGGCTACGGAATAAGTTCGTTGAAAGTTAAAACTTTTTTAGTAGAAGAAGGAAACGCGACATTCGTTGCTTTTGACGGGTGGCTTTACAAAAAGCTTTCTGCCACCAAGCTGCGCCTTGTCGCAGTGCCGAGACTTACGGAAAAAATTGTGGAGGGAGAACTGGTTTTTCCCGAAACTGCGGGTTATACATTGATTGAAATAGGGGATTATGTATTTTACAACTTTTCCGCAGACGATTTTCTCGGCTTGCACGGAATTTCAAGAATAATTGTTCCTGAGGGGATTGAGAAGATAGGCTTCTGCGCTTTTGCATCATGTCAAAATCTGTTAAGCGTACAACTGCCTTCAACGCTTCGAAAAATCGAAACAGGAGCGTTTTCTCAATGCGAAAATCTGCTTACTGTGGTATTTCAAAACGATTTGGCGCCGGAGCTGGAGGGCGCTCGCTATGCAAAGGACGGCGGAATTTATAGGAACAGCGTTTTTTACGTCAGTTACGGATATTGGGATGAAACAAACGAACAATATATAGAATTTCACGGTTTGCCGCTCGATTGCAAATTGTACGTTCCTGATCAATCTTTTGAAGCATATAAACTTGCTCTAGGTCTGCATGCGCTGCAGGAAGACGGAAAGGACACGTATTCCGCTTCCGTTTGCAAAGTCAGCGAAATGTCCGTTGAATGAAATCAATGAAATAAAAATAAGGCTGTCTGACGACAGCCTTTTTGCTATAACGGGGAACTAAAAAAGGGCGCGCCCCTATTTTCGCACCCAATTTTTGATTTCTTTCCGCTTCCGTCGGATAAATAATTTCTCCGAATTGTAGTTTTTTTGGAAGGTGCGAAATAAATCATTCCCCGCATAGACCTTGTAAAGGTTTTTACACTAATAAAATGCTCCAATGGGGCTGTTTGTTTCGCACTTTCTTTAATTTTTATCTTATTTTCCCGAATTTTTCAAAATGCACAGGAATTAAGCCGTCGGGATTATTGAAAATTTCTAGTCCCGACCGAAAACGGGAGGCATTTTCCGCTTGTGCTCGTTCCTTTTGTAAACAGAGTCGATTTTTTCCTTTGTTTCCCGATTTGCGCGATTGAAAAGTATATAGTCGTCGATTTCCGCGTATGTCATGCCCAGCTCCTGCTCGTCGGTCTGTCCTTCCCAAAGACCTGCGGAGGGCTTTTTGTCAATTATGGTCTGCGGCGCGCCGAGGAACCGCAGAAAATTCAGCACTTCTCTCACGGTCAGGTCGCCTATGGGGTTGAAGTCGTAGCCGCCGTCTCCCCATTTCGTGAAATATCCCATGGTATTTTCGCTGCGGTTGCCCGTGCCCGCGACGAGGCAGCCTTCCGTTTGCGCTATGAGATATAGGGTGGTCATCCTGAGGCGCGGATTTACGTTAGCGGCGGATTTTTTTATCGTTTCCGCGTCGGCTGCTGAGTTTAATGCGTGGCTCGCCGCGCTCGTCAGAGCGCGCTTTGCTTCCGTTATATCCACGGTTCGGGTTTCTATGCCGAATTTATCTGCAAGCCGCTTGGCGTCCTCCGTATCGGAGGCGTAGTTTTGTCTGCTTTCGCACGGCATGATTACGCCTATCGTTTTTTCGGGACAAGCCGCCTTGCACAGGATACCCGTAAGCGCGCAATCCTTGCCGCCGCTGTTGCCGAACACGACGCCTTTTGCGCCGCTTTCCTCGATTATGCGCTTTATCCACGCCGTTCTCGCTTCCTTTTCCTTTGCCCAATCTCTCATGTCAATCTCCTTTGTCTTCATTTCTCGACCTTAACGCCAGCCAAACCGACAAAACCTGAATATCTGCGGGGCTGACGCCGCTGATTTCGCTTGCGCGCAGCAGGTTTTCGGGGGCGAATTTGTTTAGCTTTAAAGCGGCCTCGTTTTTCAAGCCTTTTATCAGCTTGAAATCCGTTCCTTGCGGCAGTTTTTTCGCCTCCAGCGCCGCTTGAGACTTCATCTGCGCTTCCGCTTTTGCAATGTAGCCGGCATATTTTATTTCCGTCTCGAAGCTTTCCAGCTCGTTTTGCGGAATACCGCTGAACACACCCTCGTTTACAAGCATTTCTATCCGGACGGCGGGACGCTTCAGCAACGCGGATATCGTTGCGCCGTTGTCCGTCGGTTTTTCGCCCGCCTGAGCGAGTATGCGGTTTGCCGTGTCGGGCGCAAGAGCGCTTTCCGCCGATTTTTTCATGTGTTCCAGCCGCTTGAGACGCTCGGAAAATTTTTCAAACCTTTGGTCGTCCACAAGCCCCAGCTCGCGCCCCAACGGCGTGAGACGCAAATCCGCGTTGTCCTGTCTGAGAATCAGGCGGTGCTCCGCGCGTCCCGTCATCATTCTGTATGGCTCGTCCACTCCCTTAGCGGTAATGTCGTCTATCAGCACGCCGATATAAGAGCTGTTGCGGCTCAGAACAAACGGGGGCTGTTTTTTGAAGAAACGCGCCGCGTTTATGCCTGCGACAAGCCCCTGACCGGCCGCCTCCTCGTAGCCGCTCGTGCCGCAAATCTGACCCGCAAAAAACAATCCCCCGTGCCTTTTGGACATGAGAGAGGAGTCAAGCTCCGTAGGGTCGATGCAGTCGTATTCTATGGCGTAGGCGTCGCGCATTATTGCCGCGTTTTCAAGCCCCTTGACAGTGCGTATGATTTCCCGCTGCACGCAAACGGGCATAGAGCTTGACAGCCCGGCAACATAAATTTCTTCGGTGTCCTCGCCCTCCGGCTCCAGAAAAATCTGATGACGTTCCTTGTCGGCGAATCTTATTACCTTGTCTTCTATAGACGGGCAGTATCTGGGACCTACGCCCCGTATGGAGCCGTTGTAAATCGGAGCCTTTTCCTTGTGCCGAAGTATAACCTCTTTGGTTTCGGGCGTAGTGTAGGTCAGGTAACATTCGCGTTTGTTGGTTGCCTGCCCGTTCAAATAGGAAAGCGGCAGCGATTCTTCGCCCTCCTGTCTTTCGGTTGCGGAAAAATCCACGCTGCGGCGGTGTATGCGCGCGGGCGTGCCTGTTTTGAAGCGTCTTAGCTCGAAGCCGAGCTTTTTCAGATATGCCGAAAGCCCGTAGCAGCCCGCAAAGCCGTTGGGACCCTGCTTTTTGTTGTAGCGGCCTACGAAAATTTTGCTGGACAAATAAACGCCTGTGGCGACTACAAGCGACACGCAGCGGTATTTTTCTCCCGCGGCGGTCTCCACCTGCCAAAGCGCGTCCGGGCGACTCGAATCCGCGCTGCCGCCTTGCTTGACGATTTTTTTGATTTTAACGGCTTCGCCCTGCCGCAAAGAAAGTCCCGGAGTTTGCTCCAGACATTTTTTAAATTCGGCGTGATAAGCGTTTTTGTCCACCTGCGCACGAGGGCTGTATACGGCAGGACCCTTGCTTTTGTTGAGCATACGCATTTGCAGCGTGCATTTGTCGGCGATGAGAGCCATTTGCCCGCCCAGCGCGTCGATTTCCTTTACAATCTGCCCCTTTGCCGTGCCGCCTATGCTGGGATTGCATGCCAAAAAAGCCACAGCGTCGAGGTTTGCTGCAAGAACGAGAGTTTTACAATTCAGTTTTGCGGCGGCGACTGCCGCTTCGCAGCCCGCGTGTCCCGCTCCGATAACGATGACGTCGAAAAAATCCATATATTTTTCGCTTCCGAAATTGATAATGTTATTATACCACGTTTGCACGTCTGTTTAAAAGTTTTTTAGTGAGGTGGGGAGGGTATATTTGAAATTATTTTAAAATAAGATAAAAAGACAAGCCCTGCGCTCAATCTGTCGGGCGCGGATCGAGGGGGAAAATCGATAATGGGAATTATCTGGATTCTGCTCATGGTTGTAAGCATAGGGATTATGATGTTTTCCGATCCCGCCGGAGTTCTGAGCGCCATGACGGCGTCTGTCAACGAGTCGCTTCTGCTGTGCGTAAAAATGTGCGGAGTCTACTGCGTGTGGCTGGGCTTCATCAAAATCATGGAGGATATAAACGCGCTTAAGGCGGTGGGCAGCCTGCTGCGTCCGCTGATAGAAAAGCTGTTCGGGCAGGTCAATCCCAAAGCAAAGGATTATCTCGTAGTCAACATAAGCGCAAACCTGATAGGAGTAGCCAATGCAGCGACGCCCACCGCTATCAAGGCGATAGGGGAAATGAACAGAGGCGACGTAAAAATGACCAGAGGTATGGCAATGCTGTTTGTCATAAACGCCACGGGAATAGAGCTTTTGCCCTCGACGGTTATGAGCATGCGCGCGGCTGCCGGCAGCGCTAGCCCCGCCGATATATTGCTGCCGTCTTTTATCGTCAACGTCGTCACAACCGCGATAGGCATCTTGCTCGTATGTTTATTGTATAAAAAAGAGTTGGACAAAAGCGCTTCGGAAAAATCTGATACGTACAATGTTTCGTCTCCGCTTTCGGACAGGCGGGCGTGAAGCCCGCGTAGCGGCGCGATTGACGTTGAGCTTTCCGGCTGTCCGTTTTTGTGCGTGCGGAATTGTAAAGAGGACATAAAATGGGAGATTACATTGTTCCGATATTATTCGTCTCGCTGATACTGATTGCGGCGATAAAAAAGAAAAATCCGTATCAGTGCATGATAGAGGGAGCAAAGGAGGGCTTTTCCGCTTCTTTCGGACTGTTTCCCAATATTATGGCGATTTTTCTCGCGCTCACCCTCATGCAGGCAAGCGGACTCAGCGACATGCTGAGCCGTCTGCTTGCCGCTCCGCTGCAATGGCTCGGCATCCCCAAAGAGCTGGCAGGACTTGTGGTGCTGCGTCCCGTCAGCGGCAGCGGTAGTCTTGCAATGCTCAACGACGTGCTCACCAAATACGGTCCGGACAGCTATATCGGTCGCTGCGCGACCATGATTGTGGACGGATGCGACACTGTGTTTTACATCGCTACCATTTATTTCGCGCAAACCAAAGTCAAAAACACCGGCAAAGCGATTGCTATCGCGTTGTTCGTTTCTTTTTTAAGCTGTCTGTTGGGCTGCTGGCTGTGCAGGATTATGTGAAAAAAGCCGTCGTGTCGACGGCTTTCGTTTTAGAAGCTTTTTAACTATGATTGTTGTCGGTTTTGTCCGAGTCAAAAGGATCGTAGGATTTTTGCGCGTTCTCGAAAGGGGGTTTTGACGAGGAGTCGAAATTTCCGAAGCGTTCTGGCGATATTGACTGTAGTTGGCGTTTTCAGGCAGATGATGAGCTTCTTTGAGAGAAATTATGCCGACAATCGCTGCGGCAAGATATGCCGCCATAACTATTATCGTCGTAAAATCGAATTCGCCCATAAACATATCGTACAAAGAACTCAAAACGCTTAGCAAATCGATGACTACGAAAAATATTACTATGCCGTTCCGCTCGTTTATTCTGCCGTCGGCTTTGATTTGAGGCGATTTGAGCAGCTTGACGGAAAACACTATCATAACGACGCTTACGGCGATTAAAATTACGCCCGCGATAATAACGACGGATGTGAAAATGGAGTCGACGAAGTCGGTCTGCGAAGGATCGACAGAGCTTTTGATCAGCTCGACTATCCATCTGCTCCAAAACATGAACACTAAACCGCCTAAGGCTAAAATAATTCCGAAAATCAAATTGATTATTCCTACTGCTTTCTGCAGCTTTACTTTTTTGTAGTTCATAAAAATTCTCCTCCCTTGAATTTTACCTTCAAATTTGCTTTGCGTCAAGAAATCTTGCGGTGCGAGCGAAAATTCGTTTAATTTTTTTCTATCGGTTTGCCTTGCATGCCTTTTGCGTCGTCAAAAATTTCCGCGCCCTCTCGC
>URVX01000075.1 GCA_900551395.1 uncultured Subdoligranulum sp.
CGGCTTGCGGACTATGCCGTGACGGAGGCGGGATTCGGCGCGGATCTGGGCGCGGAAAAATTCTTCGACATAAAGTGCCGCAAGGCGGGGCTTACGCCTTCGGCGGTTGTGGTGGTTGCGACGGTTCGCGCTTTGAAGCACCACGGTGGCGTTGCCAAAGCCGCGCTCAACGAAGAAAATCTCGTTGCGCTGGAAAAGGGCTTGCCCAATCTTTTAAGACACGTGGACAACGTAACGAGAGTTTTCGGTCTGCCCTGCGTGGTGGCAATCAACCGTTTTCCTACCGATACGGAAAAAGAGCTTGAGCTGATAGAGCAAAAATGCCGCGAGCTAAACGTAAACGTGGCTTTGTCCGAGGTGTGGGCAAAGGGCGGCGAGGGCGGCGAGGCTCTTGCCAAAGAGGTCATCGCGCTTTGCGAAAAGCGGAACGATTTCCGTTTTTCGTATGAAACGGAAGATTCCATAGAAACCAAGCTGGAAAAAATCGTCAAAAAGGTTTACGGCGGCAGCGGCGTAGTTTTCACTACGCAGGCGAAAAAACAGCTTGACAACCTTACGAAGCTGGGCTTTGACAAGCTGCCCGTGTGCGTTGCGAAAACGCAGTACAGCTTTTCGGACGACCAGACGCTGCTTGGCGCGCCCGACGGATTCGTCGTCACCGTGCGCAACGTAAAGGTATCCAGCGGCGCGGGCTTTTTGGTTGCGCTGACCGGCGACATAATGACAATGCCCGGTTTAGGGAAAGTGCCCAGCGCGGAAAAAATAGACGTCGACGGCTCGGGCAGGATAAGCGGGCTGTTCTGAAAAAGCGTTCTGCCCTGCGGGTTGACCGTGAGTCCGCAGGGCAGGAAAAATACACCTATTTTTCATGTCAAAACAGTTGACAAAAACGCCCGTATCTATCAAAATAGGCAACGGCTCAAAGAAACAAGGAGAGACGGCTTTTGAACAGATTGTTTAAAAACGCAAAAGTTTTTCACGACGGCGGCTTTTCGCAGGAAAATCTCGCAACAAAAGACGGCCGTATTATTTCCTTTGACAGCGATGACTGTTTCGCCGAGTCGGATTTCACCGATTGTATTATCGTTCCCGGTTTTGCTGATGTGCACGTTCATTTCAGAGAGCCGGGTTTTTTTTATAAGGAAAGCATACTTTCCGGCTCAAAGGCTGCCGCGAGAGGGGGATACACGGCGGTGTGCGCCATGCCCAACCTCGCCCCTCCCCCCGACTGTGTCGAAAATCTCGGTCGGGAGCTGGAAATCATACGCCGCGACGCGGTTATAGACGTTGTGCCCTACGGTTGCATAACAAAAGGAAGACAGGGCAAAAGCCTTGCTGATTTACGTGCAATGGCGCCGTATGTTGCAGGTTTTTCCGACGACGGCAGCGGCGTCGACGACAAAGAGGTTGTAAGACAAGCCATGCTTGAAGCAAAGGCTTTGGGCAAGGTGATTGCGGCGCATTGCGAGGTCAAAGAATTGGTCGACGGCGGTTACATAAACGAATGCGAGTTTCAGCGCGTCAACGGGCACAAGGGGATAAGCAACGCCAGCGAATATAAAATGATAGAGCGCGACCTTGACCTTGCCAAAGAAACGGGCGTGAAATATCACGTCTGTCACGTTTCCGCAAAGGAGTCCGTAAGTCTGATAAGGCAGGCAAAGGCGGACGGCGTGGACGTGACGTGCGAGACTGCGCCGCACTATCTGTGTCTTGACGACGGCTGTTTGAGAGACGACGGCTACTTCAAGATGAATCCGCCTTTAAGAAGCGTCAAGGATCGCGAGGCTTTGACTGAGGGCTTTTGCGACGGAACGATAGATATGATTGCAACCGACCACGCGCCGCACTCAGCGCAGGAAAAATCAAAGCGCTTAATAGGCAGCGCGATGGGTATCGTCGGACTGGAAACGGCTTTTCCCGTGCTTTTCACCGAGCTGGTAAAAAGGAAAATCGTTTCTTTGGAAAGATTGATTGACGCCATGTGCGTGGCTCCGCGCAGGCGTTTCGGTTTGAAAGGCGGCAGTCTCAAGGCGGGCGAGCCTGCGGATCTGACCGTCATAGACCTGAACGCGTCGTTTGTTATAAACCCCGACCTTTTTCTTTCAAAGGGACGCAGCACGCCCTTTGCGGGAAAAGAGGTCTTCGGAAAGATTTTGCTCACACTCAAAAACGGGAGAACGGTATGGAAGGAAAATACGACAAAAAATTAGTGCTCGAGGACGGCACGGAATTTGAAGGCTACGGCTTCGGCGCAGACAGGGAAGCAGTGTGCGAGCTGGTGTTCAACACCTCTCCCGTAGGCTATCAGGAGGTTGTAAGCGACCCGAGCTACACCTTTCAGGCCGTTGTCATGACCTATCCTCTTATAGGAAATTACGGCGTGTGCGACGAGGATTACGAAACGCGCGTTCCGTCCATAGGCGGGCTGGTGGTCAGAGATTACAACGGCAGACCCAGCAATTTCCGCTACACAAAAACGCTTGACGAAATCATGACGGAATACGGAATTGCGGGTATTTCCGGCATCGATACGAGATGTCTTGCCAGAAAGCTGAGAAACGAGGGCAGCCAGAAAGGTATTATTACCTCCGTCGACGTGTCCAAAGAGGAGGCGCTGAAGCGTCTCGGGCAGCCTTTGCCCCGCAACGCGGTCAGCTGCGTTTCCACGCGCAAAAAGTGGTTTTCGCGCACTGCTCACGCTAAGTTCGACGTGGTCGCCGTGGACTGCGGCATAAAGCTCAACATAGTCAGATGTCTCAACGCGCGCGGCTGCAACGTGACTGTGGTGCCCTTTGATACCTCCGTCGAGGAAATAGAGTCTTTGTCTCCCGACGGAGTGTTTTTCTCAAACGGTCCCGGAGACCCGTCCGACGTGCCCGAGACGGCGCGGCTACTTGCCGAAATACGCGGCAAATATCCCGTGTTCGGCATTTGTCTGGGGCATCAGCTTGCGGGTATCGCGTACGGCGCTAAAACCTTCAAGCTCAAGTTCGGACACAGAGGAGGCAACCACCCCGTCAAAAATCTGGAAACGGGCAAGCTGGAAATTACAAGTCAGAATCACAGCTTTGCAATAGACAAAAGCAGTCTCAAGGGAACGGGTCTGACGATAACTCACGAAAATCTGCTGGACGGCACGGTAGAAGGCATGGAGTGCGCGAAGGACAAGCTGTTCACTGTGCAGTTCCACCCCGAAAGCGCACCCGGTCCGCAGGACAGCGGTTATCTGTTCGACAAATTCGTGCGCCTTATGGCGGAGAGCAAAAAGGATTGAGGAGAAGGTTATGCCCAAGAGAAAGGATATAAAGAAAATTATGGTCATAGGCAGCGGTCCCATAGTCATAGGTCAGGCGGCGGAGTTCGACTATGCGGGAACGCAGGCATGCCTTGCGCTCAAGGAGGAAGGCTACGAGGTCATACTCGCAAACTCCAATCCCGCAACCATCATGACGGACACTACAGTAGCGGACAAGGTCTACATGGAGCCGCTTACTTTGGAATACGTTGCGAAAATACTTCGTTACGAGCGTCCCGACGCTCTTATACCGGGACTCGGCGGTCAGACCGGACTCAACCTTGCCATGCAGCTTGAAAGAAAAGGCATTTTGAGCGAGTGTCAGGTGGAATTGCTCGGCACGACGGCGCAAAGCATAGAGTGCGCCGAGGACAGAGAAAAATTCAAGGAGCTGTGCGAAAGTCTGGGCGAGCCTGTGCTGCCCAGCATAATAACCCATTCCACCGAAGAAGCCATTGACGCGGCTCAAAGGATAGGTTATCCCGTAGTGCTCCGTCCCGCCTTTACGCTGGGCGGCACTGGCGGCGGCTTTGCCGACAACGAGGAGCAGCTTAGGGAAATCATGAAAAACGCCCTGCGTCTGTCACCTGTCAGGCAGGTGCTTGTGGAAAAGAGCATAAGGGGCTTCAAGGAAATAGAGTACGAGGTGGTGCGCGACGCCAACGACACCGCCATTGCGGTCTGCAACATGGAAAACCTCGACCCCGTAGGCATACACACGGGGGACAGCATTGTTGTCGCGCCCAGCCAGACGCTTACAAACAAGGAATATCAGCTTTTGAGAGACAGCGCGCTCAAAATCATACGCGCGCTCAAAATAGAGGGGGGCTGCAACGTGCAGTTCGCTCTCGATCCGCAGTCCTTCGATTATTTTCTGATAGAGGTCAACCCCAGAGTTTCGCGCTCCTCCGCGCTTGCAAGCAAGGCGAGCGGATATCCTATTGCGCGGGTGTCCGCAAAGATTGCCGTGGGCATGCGTCTTGACGAAATTATGCTCGCCAACACTCCCGCTTGCTTCGAGCCGGCGCTTGACTATGTGGTGACAAAAATCGCAAGATTTCCCTTTGACAAGTTTTCCACCGCTCCCAACGTGCTGAGCACGCAGATGAAGGCTACTGGAGAGGTGATGAGCATCGGGCGCACAATGGAGGAAAGTCTTCTCAAGGCGGTGCGCTCGCTTGAAATCGGCGCCAGCCACCTCGAGCTCAAAAAGTTTGAAGGCTGCACCGTCGACGAGCTTAAGGAGTATGTAAGTCTGGGGCGCGACGACAGAATTTTCGCGCTTGCGCAGCTTGTGAGGTTGGGCTGTCCTTTAAAGCAGCTTTACGAAATAACCAAAATTGATATGTTCTTCCTGGACAAAATCAAAAATATCGTCGATTTCGAAAGCGTGATAAAAAACAACAGGCAAAGCGTCGACGTATTGAAAGCGGCAAAGCGCATGGGCTTTAGCGACGAATATATCGCCAAATGCTGGGGCATGAGCATGAAAGAGGTCTTTGCAATGCGCAAAGCGCGCGGGATTTTCCCTGTTTACAAGATGATAGACACATGCGCAAGCGAGTTTGAAAGCTACGTTCCTTATTTTTACTCCACGTATGAGAGAGAAAACGAGACGCGCGACGACGGCAAAACCAAAATCGTCGTTTTGGGCAGCGGACCGATACGCATAGGGCAGGGCGTGGAGTTCGATTACAGCACGGTGCACGCAATCAAAACGATACGCGAATCGGGATATGAAGCGATTATCGTCAACAACAATCCCGAAACCGTTTCCACAGATTACACCACGGCGGACAAGCTTTATTTCGAGCCGCTGTCGGTAGAGGACGTGCTCAACGTGCTGGTGCTTGAGAAGCCGATGGGAGTTATCGCTTCTTTGGGCGGGCAGACGGCAATCAACCTTGCGGACAAGCTCAAGGAATTCGACGTCAACATCATCGGCACGGGCGTAGACGCCATCGAGCGCGCGGAAAACAGAGATTCGTTTGAAAAAATTCTCAAAAAGCTGAACATCCCGCAGCCTCGAGGGCGTGCCGTAACCAAAATCGAGGACGGCGTAAAGGCGGCAAACGAGATAGGTTATCCCGTACTCGTGCGTCCGAGCTTTGTTCTGGGCGGTCGAGCCATGCAGATTGTGGGCAGCGACCAGACGCTCAGGCATTATCTTGAAAACGCCGTGCGAATAGACGAAAAGCAGCCCGTGCTTGTGGACAAATACATTGTGGGCAAGGAGTGCGAGGTAGACGCCGTGTGCGACGGCACGGACGTGTTCGTGCCGGGAATCATGGAGCTCATCGAGCGCACCGGCATACATTCCGGAGATTCGATAAGCGTTTACCCGACCTTCAGCGTGTCTGAAAAGGCGAAAAGAACGATCCTTGAATACACGGAAAAGCTCGGTCTCGGCATAGGTATCGTCGGACTTTACAACATTCAGTTCATTGTCGATGAAAACGAAAACGTCTATGTTATAGAGGTCAATCCCCGTTCGTCGAGAACGGTGCCGTTCCTCTCGAAGGCGACGGGGTATTCTCTTGCGGATATAGCGACGCTCGTCATTCTCGGAAAGAGCCTGCGCGAACAGGGATATACGGAAATATATCCGAAGGAGAAGGAGCGCCGCTACGTCAAAGCACCGGCATTCTCGTTCTCAAAGCTTCGCGGACTTGACGCATATCTCTCACCGGAGATGAAATCGACGGGCGAGGCGATCGGCTACGATAAGACGATGACGCGCGCACTGTACAAGGCGCTTCAGTCCTCCGGAATGAACGTGG
>URVX01000076.1 GCA_900551395.1 uncultured Subdoligranulum sp.
GCGTATGGCTGTATATATCCCGGATTCTTCCGGTGTTCATCTTAAGGTAAATCTGTGTCGTAGAAATATCGGAATGACCGAGCATTTCCTGAACGGAACGCAGATCAGCACCATTTTCAAGAAGATGCGCAGCAAAAGAATGACGCAACGTATGCGGTGTGATATCTGATTCAATGCCGGCCTTTGCAGCGTATTGTTTCAAAATCTTCCAAAATAACGGTTTTCAGCCAAATTTTTTTTAAAAATTTTTTTCTATAGCAGATATAAAAAAAAGATATATACCTGTTTTTTATACGGAAATAAACTCCGCGTATGTTCCGAAAAAGTTATACTATCTTTCCGACGGCAAGTCAAGAGACTTGAAAAATTTACACAAAGTTTAAAACAAAAGAGACCTAAAAAGCCTGAATTTTTTCGGGAAAACAAAAAAATCGCTTTAAATGCTTGACTTGCACTTAACTTCAGTATACGATATTTTCATGAATTTAGACGAAATACGCAAGGTGCTGCCCGAAGCAGACGAATATAGATTGTTGAGAAATTATCGGCTGGGAGAAAATGTTTCGCTTTTGTCTAAAGCAATTTCCGTAAACTTTTTCGAAAATATTTACAGACACCCTACGTTAAAAAAATACGATTTCATTTCTCAGCTGAACACGCTGGAAAAACGCATTATGCTCAATCTCGGCTCGTCCGCAGAGCCCCTTAGCATAAAAACTCTCGCCATGCACATCGGCGCCAAGCAAAAAAGCATGCACTATCCGCTGAAATGCCTTCAGGCAAAAAATATGGTGCAGCTGTGCGGCGGAGAGTACGACAAAAGAGAAACTCTGGTCAGTCTTACACCCGAAGCGCGCAAAATGAACAACGATTACAACGCAGCGTCCATCATTGCGGAGTTCGACGTATTCAGCGGCATTTCGGACGAGCACATAGACGAGCTAAACAACTGCTTGAAGCAGGCGCGCTCGCTGCTGGAAAAATACTTTCCGCTTCCCGACGACGAATAATTTTTCAATACAAAAAAACGCGGTAAAGCCGCGTTTTTTCACTCTCAGTCAAGTCTTTCATTCTTTTTTCGCAAAAATCAAAATTCTATCCCCCTGCGCGCGGGCTGACCGTGCTCGAAGGGGTGCTTTTCCGCCTTGATATAAGATATATAATCGGCTCTGTCCTCAACCGCACGGGGAACCGAGTGTCCCGTGAGAACAACCTCAAGCTTTTCCGGCTTGCGGTCGAGAAAATCAAGCAGACTTTTTTCGGGCAGCGCCTCAATGTTGACCGCGTCCAGAATTTCGTCCAGAATCAGAACGTCTATGTCTCCCCTCTCCGCCTTTTCCGCCGCTGAGTCAAACAGCTGCGCCGCATAACGGCGATAATCCGACTTTTGCCTTTCGTTCATATTGAACCAGAAAGGCAAAGAGCACGGAGCGTCGCCCAGCGAAAAATTTTCGATTTTTCTCAAGACTGCAAGCTCGCAGCTGTCGTTTGCTTTGAGGAACTGAACGAGGTGAACCTTCATGTCGTTTCCGCAGGCTCTGACTCCCAAGCCTATGGCGGCTGTTGTTTTGCCCTTTCCGTCGCCGTAATAAATTTGTACCAGACCCTTTTGCATATTTTTATTTTAACATGCCGGGCAGTGAGTGTCAAACAAGTGCGCCCGCAAATTTAAAATCGGGATAATTTTCCCCGCAGCGTTCGCAATTCGTTTTTTCGGATCTTTTATCGGCGAATATATTTGACAGACAAAAATTATTTCGTTTATGCCGCTTTACGAAACAAGCGAAAAAAAGGGAAGCCTCGGGCTCTCTCCTTCCGCACGCCGACGGGACAAAAATTTCGCTGCCGTTCAATTACGCCGCCGCAAAAGTCACTACGGCGCCTTGCCGCAGCGAAAACACAACAAATCGGAAGAGACCCGTCTCTTTTGAAGACTCTTAGAACAGCATGAAGCAGGAAAAAAACGATAAAACCCGATAGCCCCTGCCGCCGCATAAAGCAATCCCCCGTCCTGCAAAGGACGGGGGATGTTTCCCGCACAAAAAGGCTTATTCCCAAAGTCAGGTTATGTCGATGATATAGGCGTCGTCCACGTCCAGAAAGCTGTCTATGGGCATCATTACGTTGCCCACATAGCCGGAGTTGACAAAATAAAATTCTTTGCGGACGGAGTAATCGTAAGTAAACAGCCTATGCCCGTAAGCAAGCACTATGTGCTTCACGTTGCTCTCCGTAGCATAGGTATATGTGTCGCGGTTTGCTATCTCCTCATGGTCTTCGACGTATTTGAAGCCGTCGAGAAACATAACCACGGGCTTTTGCGCCGCAAACGCGAAAATGCACTGGGTAAGGTCGGCGGTCCCCTTGGACATGACGGAGGTAAACGTCACGGAATGTCCTCTGCTCTCTACGAAAGCCTGGAGTCCTTTTTTGAAGTTTCTGACGGTAACGCCTGTGGACGTAATTTTCATAAGAGTTTTAAGCTCTTCGTATTCGTAATAAAATGACATATAAGAATTTGTTATAGGGCGTATATTGTTGTCGTAAACTTCGCCGTCCAAGAGATTCGGATAAACATAGTCGTAAAAGCCCAATGCGGTAAGCCCGGCTCTCGGTCCGCACTCAACCATAAAGTCATATATACCGAAGGCCGGAACTTCTCTGTTGGTTTTGTTGTCCCAGATATCCTTCAGGTTCCAGTTGATAACCTCCTGCTGATAAGTAGCGGCAAAGACGCTTGCGGCGTTTCCCAAGAAAAGCGACAGAATTGCCACCGTCATGAAAACCGCGAGGAAAAAAGTGAAAAACAGTTTTTTTGATTTCATATAAGAAATCCTCCTTTGAATTTGTCAATAAATAAACATTTCAAAGCAGGATTTCGTGCGCAAAAAAGCCGACAATTTTTTGTCGGCCCGGTCAAGCTGTTTTTATTATTTCATCTATTACTTTGTTGGAAAGTCTCAAAGAATTGCTCTGCAAAAGCAATCTGATTCCGTTGTACTCTACAATATAAGAAATTTCCTTAAAACTGGTTTTCTCATAAATTATATATCCGTTTGTTTCATACGTTTCTGTTTCTTTATTGCCGAAATCCAATTTAAGCTCGTCTGAATTTCGAGCAAAAATATTTACATAATTAACGTCGTTTATGAACTTCAACAACACGCCCGCAATTTCCCAGTCGTTGTTTATCGCAAGCGAATAAGCTTCCGTTTCGGCAAAGCCTTCCAGCAAGTCGTAAGGCAAAGCGAAGCAGTCGGGCACCAGACCCTTTGCGGTCATTTCGTCCGTATCCCGATAAATCACACCGTTGTAGCCCAATTCCACCGCGCAAAATGCTCCCGTGCCCGTGCCGACTATCAACAGCATCAGACACACCGCTATCAGCGCGTATCTGAAACGGGCGTTGACCGACCGAGCCTTAAGCGCCCTCTCCCTTCGTCCCGCCGCAAGCATTTTGTCCTTTTCCGCCTGACCGTCAATGGCGGACAATTTCAAAAAATTTTCTTTTTTAAGACAAGTCAATTTTCTTTCCACGAAATCGGCTGCGTCAGACGGACGCCCATTGCTCTTTTTCATACTCAAATCCCCTTTTCAAGTAAAAAAATTACACCGTAATGATACGTCGTCCGAATAAAAGAGGCATTAAATCAAACATAAAACGTACTGTAATATCAATAAATTTATTTATTTGTACAAATTCGGCAAATTTCGTCAATTCCGATTGTTTTATGCTTTTTACAGAATTAACCGCCGAAAAGCCACGCTGTTCGTCACTTAACAAAAAACAGAGCTACTCCAGACTTCCGCGAAGTCGTTCTACGATTTTTTTCATTTTGCGCTTCAAGACGCTTTCCGACGTACCGTATATGCCGGCCAACGTCTTGAATGTAAGGTCAGCCTCGTATTTGAGCGCAAACAACTCCCTTTCCTCATTGTCGAGACGGGAAAGAAAGCGCTTAACATCCAGCTCCTCCGCCGAAAGCAGCGAACGCTCACCCGTTTTCAAAAGCCGCGTGTCTGTCGCCACCTCGAATCTGCTCTTGTTGAGATAATTTATCGAAAGATTGCGCGCAACGGTAAATATCCAGCCGAAGCAGTTGGAAAAATTTTTTACGGGACGGCTGTATAAGCACACAAAAGTGTTGTGCACTATGTCGTCGGCTGCGTCCGGATTGCTTACGTATTTATTGACGAATTTTAAAAGCGGAAGCTTGAGCAAAAGATAAAGTCTCTCGAAAGCGTCGTCATCTCCCTGCTTGACCTGCCTGACAAGCAAGTTGACCTCTTTTTTGTCGATATTCATAAAAACGTCAGGCGCTGCCCTAAAAAAAACAATAAAATTAAAGCTTAAAAGAAATAAAAATCAATAATCTTTCGATTATCTCTGCAATAATAACATATTTCCGCGCTAAAGGCAAGTATATTTGTGAAATACTTTAAATTTGAACAAAAATCAAATCACATCGAGTCGTTTTTTGTATTGTTCGTCTAAACAATCGGCAGCTTTTATTGACAATTTCAAAAAATAATTGTAAAATGTAAAAGATTATTGTCATTTAGGCAAACAGACAGAGGCAAAGGTGCAAATTTTTGGAAAGCGAAACTTTAAACAAAGAAATAGGCAAATTGCTTTGCAAAATAAAATCCGGCGACAACGACGCTTTTTGCAGCTTTGTCGACCTCACGAAAAAACAGCTGGCATTGAGCGCGCTGGCTTATCTCAAAAGCGCGGGCGACATAGAAGACGCGCTTCAGGACACATATATCGCCGTGCTTACGCACATAGACAGCTATGTCTCAAACGAAAATCCGATGGGCTGGGTCTACAGAATTTTCAAAAACAAATGCCTGTCGATTTTGCGCAGCAGGCGAGGCGACCTTCCGCTGGATTTTGCCGTCGATATCGGTGCGGCGTTTTCCTTTGAGGATACGGACAGCATGATGCTTGTCAGGGTTCTCATGGAAACGCTTTCCAAAAAAGAAAAAACCGTCGTGTCCATGAGACTGTGGCTTGACATGACTTTCAAGGAAATTGCTTCGGCAGCGCATTTGTCCAAAGCCGCCGCATTCCGAATTTACAAACGCGCAATAAAAAAGCTGGAGGAAAAATGTTCCTCCCAAAGCAGCCTTTGCGCGGCAACAAAAACGCTTAACCACGGAGGGGAAAAATCGTGAAAAAAAAATTTCAAGCATGCTCCGAAACGGAGAAAAGCCTGACCGCGCTGCCGAAAAGCGTTCAGCCCTTTCCCGACAAGGACTTTGCCCAAGCGGCTCTGTCCCGCAGACAAACCGAAATCGGCAGAAAAAACGCTTTTTCATTGCGCGGCAGACGCCGTCTGTGCGCGGCGCTTTCGATTGCGTTCTGCCTGCTGGTCGCGGCGGCGGCTATGGTTTCCGTTCAGCTTATCAAACGGTCTGACCGCTACAACGGCATAGACGGCTACGAGTCGCAGCTCCTGACCGATTTCGGTTTCGCCGACTACAACATGCAAAACGGCGCCGATTTTCCCGCACTGCCCGCTTCGGACGACGGGACAACCTGCTTCAGGATAACGATATTCAAAAAATCTAAAAAAGCCGTGTTCCTGACTCAAACCTCTACAATAAAGGGCGCGACTGTGGAGCTTTCGGCGGCGTTGGATAAATGCGAGCTCTCGGAAGCGTACGACGCTTACTTTTCCGACGGCTGCGGCACGGCGGAAATAAACGGAGTGACTGCCGAGCTTTCGTCTGCGCAAAAAGTTTCTTCACTGACGGCGGCGCGCTTTGCCGTCGACGAAAACCGTTTTTTTCTGATAGTGCGAAAGGGCGACAGCTTGGACCTGCTCTTGTCGCTGCTCGAAGAAGTTATTTAAACGGAGCCTTTGGCTCCGTTTTTCAATTTGCTCGATTCAAATTCGTTTGAGAAAAGCAGCCGCCTTTCTCACGGTTGCAAGCAGCTCCGTCCGCTCCGCGTCGTCGAGCCTGCCGCTCACCTTGTCGCGCATATTTTTCACGAACACTTCGCCCTCCTCTTTTATCAGCGCGCGCCCCTTGTCCGTA
>URVX01000077.1 GCA_900551395.1 uncultured Subdoligranulum sp.
ACATGATTTTAGAAGAGCAGTACGTCCATGTCATTCCGGATGATTGGGATTACGAGCTTGGCGCATGGGTGGAGACGTTTAATGTCGGATACTGGGGCGTTTGGGGAAACGGATGCGACCCCGATGCGTCTGACGACGTAGCCATTATCGGCGGCGGCGGCAGAGAGCACGCCATTGCCTTGAAGCTTAAAGCAAGTCCGTTGCTCGGAAAGCTGTTTTGCCTGCCGGGCAACGCGGGTATTTCCGAGTGCGCCGTTTGCGCGCCCGTTTCTCCTATGGATTTCGAGGGAATTTTCGCCTTTTGCGAAAAAAACGGCGTAGACCTGGTTTTCGTTGCGCCTGACGACCCTTTGGCGGGCGGACTGGTGGATTTTTTGACGGAAAGAGGAGTTAAGGCTTTCGGACCGGTTAAAGCCGCGGCAAAAATAGAATCAAGCAAGGCTTTTGCCAAAGACTTTATGCGTAAGTACGAAATACCTACTGCCTGGTATCGGGTGTTCGAGAGCTTTGAGAGCGCAAGGGAATACGCGCAAAGCTGTCCTTTGCCCGTTGTGGTCAAGGCGGACGGGCTTGCGTTGGGAAAGGGCGTCATCATCTGCAACACGCGCAGTGAAGCGCTTGACGCGCTGCAAAGCGTCATGGTTGACGCAAGATTCGGCAAAAGCGCGGGAAGCAAGGTTGTCATGGAGGAGTTCATGACCGGCAGGGAAGTCACCGTGCTGGCGTTCTGCGACGGCAAAACTCTGCTGCCCATGCCCGCGTCGCAGGACCACAAAAAAGCGTTTGACGGCGACAAGGGACTCAACACCGGCGGTATGGGCGCGTTTGCGCCTACGCCTTACTTTAGCTCCGACGACGAAATAGAGTTTATGCAAAAAATTGCTTTGCCTACGCTCGCGGGCTTGGAAAAGGAAGGCATAGAGTTCAAGGGAGTGCTTTACTTCGGGCTTATGAAAACGGGCGCGGGGCTTAAGGTAGTCGAGTACAACGCGCGCTTCGGAGACCCCGAAACGCAGGTTGTCCTTGCTCTTTTGAAAAGCGATTTGCTGGAAATCGTCCTTGCGACGACGGAGGGCAGACTGGACGGGACAATCGTGGAATGGAGCGGCGAGACTGCGCTCACGGTTGTCGTTGCGGACGGCGGCTATCCCGAAAACGTAGTCAAGGGCAAGGAAATAACCTTAGGCAGCCTTGAAGGAGTGACTCTCATACATGCGGGCACGCGGTCGGAGGACGGACGTCTCAAAACAAACGGGGGACGGGTTTTCGACGTCGTGGGCGTTGCAGACAACCTCGAAGCGGCGAGAAAAAAGGTTTACGGACAGATTGACAAGGTGACTTTCGAGGGCGCGAGATACCGCGCCGATATAGGATTGGTTTAAAAATTTATGATTTACAGAGTTTTCGTTGAAAAGAAAGAGCAATTCGACGTGCCGGCGGCAAAAACGCTTTCTTCACTTGAAAGAGTGCTGGGTATCCGCCCCGAAAAAGTGCGCAGGCTTTTGCGTTACGACGTGGAGGGCTTGACCGAGCGGCAGATGAAGGACAGCATAGCCTCGGTTTTTTCGGAGCCCAACGCAGACAAGGTTTTTTCCGACGTTTCGGTCGGACGGGACGAAAAAATGCTGGTTGTTCAGCTTTTGGACGGTCAATACGACCAGCGCGCCGACTCGGCAATGCAATGCGTGCAGTTTCTTACCGGCGGCGTCAGACCTCTTGTCAGGTGCGCCGAGGTGTATGTTTTCAAAGGCGTTTCGGATGAGCAGTTTTTGAAAATCAAGCGTTTTCTCATCAATCCCGTCGACAGCAAGGAGGGCGGGACGGAGATGCCCGACACGCTTGCCGACCGATTTGAAACAAGCGGGAAAATGCGCGAGGAGCTTTGCGGCTTCAACGAAATGGACGAGAGCGGACTTAAAGCGTTTCACGGCAAAATGGGACTTGCCATGACCGTAGACGACCTGAGGTTTGTAAGGGATTATTTCAGAGAAAAGGGCAGACAGCCGACGCTTACGGAGCTGAAGGTGGTGGACACCTATTGGTCCGACCACTGCCGTCACACAACCTTTTCCACTCGGCTCAAGGATATAAAAATTGTTTCCGACAATCCCGATATCCCCAACGCTTTGGAGCAGTATCGACAGTTGTTTGAAAAACACAACGTCAAGGGCGACAAGGTGCCCTGTTTGATGAGCATTGCCACCATTGCCGCCAAAGAGCTTAAAAGCAGACGGCTTTTAAACAATCTTGACGAGAGCGACGAAATAAACGCCTGCTCGGTTGTCGTGGACGTGGACGTTGACGGCAAAGACGAGCAGTGGCTGATTATGTTCAAAAACGAGACGCACAATCATCCTACCGAAATCGAGCCTTTCGGCGGCGCGGCAACCTGTCTCGGCGGAGCAATCAGAGACCCGCTCAGCGGAAGAACCTATGTTTATCAGGCGATGAGAGTCACCGGCTGTGGAACTCCCGACGAGCCTGTCGAACAAACCATGAAGGGCAAGCTGCCTCAGCGCGTGCTTACCACAACCGCGCTTTCGGGCTTTTCGGGCTACGGCAATCAGATAGGCTTGGCTACGGGCACGGTTGCGGAAATTTACAACGACGGCTACAAAGCCAAGCGGCTTGAGACGGGCTACGTAATAGGGGGCAACAGGCGCGAAAACGTCGTGCGCCGCAGACCGCAGGCAGGGGACGTTGTCATTATGGTAGGCGGCGACACGGGACGCGACGGCTGCGGCGGAGCCACAGGCAGCAGCAAATCCCACGACGTAAAAAGCGTCGAAACGTGCGGCGCGGAGGTGCAGAAAGGCAATCCGCCCGAAGAACGCAAGCTTCAGAGGCTGTTCCGCAACCCCGAAGCGTCAAAGCTGATTGTCAAATGCAACGACTTCGGCGCGGGCGGCGTGTGCGTGGCAATTGGCGAGCTTGCCGACGGTCTGCATATACATCTCGACAGAATAAACAAAAAATACGAGGGACTTTCGGCAACGGAGCTTGCGATAAGCGAGTCTCAGGAGAGGATGGCTGTCGTCGTGAGCGAAAGCGACGCCGACGAATTTATCCGACTTGCCTCCGTTGAAAATCTTAAATGCGTCAAGGTCGCGGAGGTGACTGAAAAGACCGTTCTTTTCATGACCTACAAGGACGAAATTATTGCGGACATAGACAGAGCCTTTCTGGATACTAACGGCATAAGACAAAGCATTGACGCGGAAATTTCAGACAACTGCGTCGGTTATTTTTCCGCCGACGACGAAAAGACCGCGAAGCTAATAGCCGGGAGCGCAGAGCAGGCTCTTAAGGAAAGGCTGTCCCGACTTGACGTGTGCTCGCGCAAGGGTATGGGCGAGGTTTTCGACTCCACCATAGGCGCGGCGACGGTGCTTATGCCTTTCGGCGGCAAAAACCAGCTTACGCCTGCGACGATTATGGCTTCCAAGCCGCCTGTTGGCGTCGGCTACACGACAACAATCACCTGCTCGTCCTACGCGTTGTACACCGACCTGCTGGAAAAGTCGCCTTTTTTGGGCGCGATTTATTCCGTTGTGGGCGCGGTGTCCAAGCTTGTTTCCTGCGGCGTCAAGCCCTCGTCCGTCAGACTCTCTTTGCAGGAGTTTTTCAAAAAGCCCAACGCCGACCCCAAGCGCTGGGGAGAGCCTCTTTCCGCGCTGCTGGGCGCGCTGGACGCGCAGCTGGGGCTTGAAACGGCGGCAATCGGCGGCAAGGACAGCATGAGCGGCACTTTCGAGCACCTTGACGTGCCGCCGACGCTTATTGCTTTCGGCATGGGAATCGCAAAGGAAAACGCATTCGTCCACAACGCTTTTGAAAGGACGGGAAGGGTGGTTCGGTATAAGATTCCCAAAAACGCTTGGGGACGTCCCGATTATGCCGCGCTTAAAGAAATTTACGATGAAATTTACGCCGCGATTTGCAGCGGCAAAATTCTGCATACGGCGGTTGTGGAGGAGGGCGGCGCGATTGTCGCGCTGGTCAAATCCCTTTTCGCAAACGATTTGGGGGCAAAGACGGACAAATTGAGCGCTGAGGACTTCCGTCCGGCATACGGTGATATTCTTGCGGTTGTTTCGGAGGATTTCCAAAGCCGTCGCGCCGAGACGTATGCGACGCTCTGCGATGACGGAGAGCTTGTATGCGGCGACGAAAAGGTTTGTCTTAACGCGCTCAAAAAGGCTTTTTGCGGCAGGCTGGAAAGCGTGTTTCCCACCGTTGCGCCGGCTTTCGGCGAGGCTGAGGAGGCAAGCTTCTCAACTAAGGAAATTTACGTTTCGCGCTTCAAAACCGCCAAGCCCAGAGTGTTTATACCGGTATTTCCCGGCACGAACTGCGAGTACGACACGCAGAAGGCGTTTGAAAACGCCGGCGCGGAGTGCGATGTGTTTGTGGTCAAAAACGTGACGAAAGCCGACGTGGAGTTTTCCGTCGCAGAGATGACAAAGAGATTGTCGGCGGCGCAGATACTTGCCTTTCCCGGCGGCTTTTCGGGCGGCGACGAGCCGGACGGCAGCGGCAAATTTATCGTAAATATGTTCCGCAACCCCTCGTTGAAGGAAGCGACGGAGCAGCTGCTGAAAAAGCGCGACGGTCTTGCCATAGGTATATGCAACGGCTTTCAGGCGTTGATAAAGCTGGGGCTTCTGCCTTTCGGCAGCATAGAGCCGTTGAGCGAAAACGCGCCTACGCTCACCTTCAACAACATAGGCCGTCACGTGTCCACGATTTGCCGCGTGAGAGCGGCGACAAACGCTTCGGCGTGGCTCAGATACGTCAAAGTCGGCGACGTTTTCAGCGTGCCCGTCAGCCACGGCGAGGGCAGGTTCGTGTGCGACGCGGAAGCTTTGCAAAAGCTGGTCGAAAACGGACAGATACTCACGCAGTACGTAGATTTCGACGACCGCGTCACCATGCAAAGCCCTTTCAACCCCAACGGCAGCGTAAACGCGGTGGAGGGCTTGATTTCCCCCGACGGCAGAATACTGGGCAAGATGGGGCATGCGGAGCGCACGGGCAAAGGACTTTACAGAAACGTAGAGGGAAATTGGGATATGGGACTTTTCCGCTCAGGCGTGGAATATTTTAAATAGAAAGAATCAAGGGAGGACAGTTTATGTATAAAAGCGATATAGAAATAGCGCAGTCGACGGAAATGCTGCCTATTGCCGAAATAGCCGCCTCGGCGGGAATAGACGACAAATATCTCGAGCCTTACGGCAGATACAAGGCAAAGGTGGATTACAACCTTTTGGACGAAACGAAAAATTCCCAAGGCAAGCTGATTTTGGTCACGGCGATAAATCCCACTCCCGCGGGAGAGGGCAAAACAACGACGACGATAGGGCTTGCCGACGGCATGAAGCGTCTTGGAAAAAGCGTTGCTGTTGCGCTGCGCGAGCCTTCGCTGGGACCCATTTTCGGCGTCAAGGGCGGCGCTGCCGGGGGAGGTTATGCTCAGGTCGTGCCGATGGAGGATATAAACCTGCATTTTACTGGCGATTTTCACGCAATCGGAGCGGCAAACAACCTGCTTGCGGCAATGATTGACAATCATATATATCAGGGCAACGCCTTGAACATAGACCCCCGTCAGATAACCTGGCGCAGGTGCGTGGATATGAACGACAGACAGCTGCGTTTCGTCACAGACGGCTTGGGCGGCAAAGCAAACGGAACGCCGCGCGAGGACGGTTTCGATATCACGGCGGCAAGCGAAATCATGGCTATTTTGTGCCTTGCTTACGACATGACGGACTTGAAGCAAAGGCTTGCGGACATAACGGTAGGCTACACCTATGACGGAGCTCCGGTCAGAGCCGGACAGCTGAACGCGCAGGGCGCTATGGCGGCTCTGCTTAAGGACGCGTTGAAGCCCAATCTGGTGCAGACCTTGGAGCACACTCCCGCGTTTGTGCACGGCGGTCCTTTCGCCAACATCGCGCACGGGTGCAACTCCATTATGGCGACGCGTCTTGCCAT
>URVX01000078.1 GCA_900551395.1 uncultured Subdoligranulum sp.
CTGCATGTGGCTTGCGGGAGCGCCGAATTTTTCGCTGGGGCTGTTTGCGGTTTTTGTCCTGTCGGCGGGACTGTCCGAAACAAAATGCGAAATTTTCAGCAAGCAGATTGTTTTCGAGGTTTACAAAAAGAGATTGAACAGAGGCGTGGAAAAAAAGACGTTGGTATTTTCGGAAAACGCTACGTTGAAAAGCGTTGCAAAAAAAATGTCCCATCATTACGTTTATTCGGTAGAGGTAGTGGACGAAAAAGACGGAAACGTAAAGAAATCCTTTTCGCACGGACAGTTCCTGAGTTTTCTTTCTTCCCATGCGCTTGACACCCCGCTTAAGGAATTGTTATAATTTTCTTCATGAAGTTTACCGAAGCAATAACCAAACCGGCAAGATATGCGGGCGGCGAATACGGCTTGCCCGACGTCGCAAAACCCTTCGACGCAAGCGTGTGTCTTTGCTTTCCCGACGTTTACGAGGTCGGCATGAGCAATTTAGGCACACGCATACTTTATTTTCTCATGAACGGTCTCGACCGCGTCGTTTGCGAAAGGTGCTACGCGCCGTGGACGGATTGCGCCGATTTTCTCAAAAAAGAGGACAAGCCTCTTGTCAGCCTGGAAAACAAAAAGCCGCTAAAGGATTTCGATTTCGTGGGCTTTTCGCTGCAATACGAAATGTCTTATTCCAACATGCTCATGATGTTGGATCTGGCGGGTATGCCGCTGCTTGCGCGGGAGCGCGGAGAGCATTTCCCCATAGTCATCGCCGGCGGTCCGTGCACGGTCAATCCCGAGCCTGTGGCTCAATTTGTCGACGTGTTTATGCTGGGCGAGGGAGAAACGCCCTGGTCGCAGCTGCTTGACCTTTACAAGCGCAACAAGGGCATGAAAAAACGCGATTTTCTGCGCCTTGCCGCAGACTCTATTGATTGTTTATATCTTCCCGAGCGCGTTTTCGTGCGCAGCGAAAACTGCAAAACGACGGAGCTGCGTTTTGAGAAAAAAGTTAAAAAGCACAAGGAAAAAAATCTTGACGAAACGTATTTTCCGAAAACCGCTCTCGTGCCCAATCTTGAAATAGTGCACGACCGCGCCGTAGCCGAGCTGTTCCGCGGATGCGCCAACGGCTGCCGTTTCTGTCAGGCGGGATTTATTTACCGTCCGGTGCGGGAGCGTTCCGTCGACACCGTTTTCGATATTTGCAGCTCTTTGGTGTCGGAAACAGGCTATGACGAGCTTTCACTCAACAGCCTGTCTACGGGCGATTACAGCGGTTTGAAAGAGCTGGTCGACCGTCTTAATTGCTTTGCGAAGGAGCGCGGACTGAAAATTTCTCTGCCCAGCCTGAGAATGGACAGCTTCGACGGTGAGGCGGCGGAAACGGAGCGGAAAAGCTCGCTTACCTTCGCGCCCGAAGCGGGCACGCAGCGGCTGCGCGACGTAATCAACAAAAACATAACGGAGGAGAATATTTTTTCCGCCTTGTCTCAGGCGTTTGAAAGAGGTTATTCCTCGGTTAAATTTTATTTTATGCTCGGACTGCCCACCGAAACTATGGAGGACGTGGAGGGGATTGCGGCTCTTGCCGCCTCCGTCAAGGATTTGTACAGGCAGCGGCGCGCTTCCAAAAAGGATTTGCGTCTGAGTATTTCCGCCGCAACCTTTATACCCAAGCCCTTTACTCCCTTTCAATGGGAGGCGTTTGCCGACAGGGAGGACATCGAAAAGAAGCAGAGTTATCTGAAATCCCGCTTGAAAAAGCTGGGAGTGGGCTTTTCCTATCACGATTACGACACGTCGCTTATGGAAGCGTTGCTTGCCCGCGGCGGTCGTGAAATGGGCGCCGTGCTGCTGGAGGCTTTTAAAGGCGGCGCGCGCTTCGACTCGTGGGACGAGTGCTTTGACTTCGACGTTTACAAGAACGCGATTGAAAAATGCGGAATAAACGTCGACGCCATTGTAGGAAAAAAATCCTTCGACGAAATTCTGCCCTGGGATTTCGTTGACATAGGCGTGGAAAAAGCCTATCTCCGAAAAGAGGCGGAAAAAGCTTATGCGGCGCAGACCACTCCCTCCTGCTTAAAGCGGTGCAACGGCTGCGGACTTCAAAAGGAGGGCTTTTGCAGATGATTGCTATAAAATATGCCAAACGATTTCCGCTGTCCTTGATTTCGCAGTCGGACGTGCTCAATGTCGTCAAAAGGATTTTTACTCGTGCGGGCGTCAAGGTGGAGCGTTCTTCGGGGTTCAATCCGCACATGCTGCTTTTCTTTTCGCCTGCGCTGTCGCTGGGCATAGAAAGCGGCTGCGAATACGTGTGCGCCGCAGCAAATTTCGAGCCCGATTTAAAAGAAAGGCTTAATGCGGTTGCGCCTAAGGGCTTCGAGTGCCTCAAGGTGTTTTCCGTGCCCTCCGACCCTAACCTTACGGCGAGGTCTTATGCCGCGCGTTACCTTTTCACGGCGAGCGGGCTTGGAAAAGCCGACCTTTCCGCCATTGCGGGCAATCCCGATTTTACGGTGGTTTTCAAAGACAAGGACGGGGAAAAAATCAAGCCGGCGGGCGAAAAGATATTTATGCTTAAATCGACGGGGGAGGACAGCGCGGAGGCTGTGCTGGCATGCGGCAACGACAACCTGCGCGCCGACAGAGTGTTAAAGCAATTATGCGCCGATTTCGGACTGGACTGGGACAACGCGTCTGTTGAAAAAATCCAGCTTCTGCTCGAGGGAGCGCGGGACGCGGACGATTTTCTGGAAAATTTTCAAAACAAATAAGGTGACCGCCTTTTTTTGTCTGTTGACTTTTTCCGAAACAAAGCCGAGCGGCGACGGTGATATTTGGCATTATGCCGACGGCGTTGCCGCAAGGCGGTGATTTGTTTGAAAGTCAAAAGCCGAACCAATCAAGGTTCGGCTTTTCGTTTAAAAGCTTAAAGATAATACTTCATGTCCTCGATTATCTGTTCGAGGTATTCTATGACGTCTCGTGCGAGCGTCATTGTTTCGGGATTTATTTCGGGAGTGTGCCTCAACAGCTTGCCCAGCTCGACGATACCGTTTGTGCTGCCTAAAATAATCATTTCCGCAGATTTGGAAACGGAGTCGTCCGCAAGCATTTTCATCTTTATGCTTGCTTTGGCGAAAAACTGTCCCGCGCCGTATTTTTCTTCCAGAGTGCTGCCGATTTTGCCGGCAAGCTCGTCGCAGCGTTTTGCGAAATCGGTGTAGCGACCTACCTGCTGCTTCAAAATCTCCACGAATTTGTCGTTCTTCATGTTGGGTATAACCGTTTCCGTAGAGTGAATTGCCATAGTCACGACCTTTTTAAGCGTGCTCAAAACTTTTATCGAGTTGACGTAGTTGGTGTTTTCGCCGCTTCCGTTCCAGTCGTAGTTGACATAATCGGTGTTTTTCGTGCCTTCCGTGCGCTTATTCGTATCTGCCATCGTTTTCCACCTCGTTGAATGAGTCGGTAGAGGGGATGTGCTTGGTGTTGTAAAATTCCTTTACCGAGCCGTTGTCGGGCGCCTTTTCGGAAGGAGTTTCGTAAGCTTCATCCAGATCCTGACTCAATTTGCTAGACGCGAGCACCTCTTTGTTGAGAAAAACGGGCGTAACCGTCTCGGTGTACTGCTCGGTTTCGGGGAGAGCCTGAAAGGTTCCCTTGTTGTTTTCGTGTCTCATGCCGTCTTTTGAGTTTTCCACGTCGCGCGCGTTGTTTATCGACTGAGCAAATTGCTTCTGATAGTCTGCAACGGGCTGTTCCTCGCCGTTCTGCTGCAGATAATAAGGGTCGCTGTAATTGAACCACTTGTTGCGCGCCGTTTCGGGGTGCGCGTTGTAATTGTTTCCGTGAATATCTTTGTCGGACATAATTGTTCTCCTTTATGTTTTTTGTTTTTAGTATTTGCATCAAATTCAAAAACATACGGAAAAAAGCGGCAAAATATTTGACAAGCCGTCCGCCTTGTGATAAAGTATTCGGGAGCCGCTTAAGACGGGTTTTTTTCAAGCGCATTTTTGCCGCCCGATTGCTTAGCGAGACTGGACAGAGGAGGTAAAACCATGTACGCAATTATCCTTACGGGCGGAAAGCAATACCGTGTCGAAAAGGACATGAGACTCACGGTGGAAAAGGTTGCCGCCGAGGTGGGCGAAAAAGTGACCTTAGACGCGTTGATGTATGCCGACGACAAGCAGACGCTTATCGGCGCGGACGCAGCCAAGGTCAAGGTCGAGACGGAAGTTGTGGAGCACGGAAAGGGCAAAAAGCTTACGATATTCACTTACAAAGCCAAGAAGAATATCCGCAAAAAGCAAGGCCACAGGCAGCCCTTTACTACGCTCAAGGTAAACAGCATCACAATCGGTTGAAATATGACCGAAATAAAGGTTTTTAAAAAGAACGGCTCCGTCGTGAGAGTGGTGTGCGACGGTCACACGGGCTACGGAGTCGAAGGCGAGGACATCGTGTGCGCCGCTTTGTCCAGCATTGTGCAGACGGCGCTGCTCGGCTTGCTTGCGGTCGCCCGCATAAACGTGAGCTTTGTCAAGGACGACGGTAAGGGGCGGCTTGAGTTTACGCTTCCCGAGCTTGACGAGCGCAGGCGGCACGACGCGGACGTGATTCTGGACACGATGCTGTGCGGCGTTTCCGATTTAAGAGAGGCGTATTCGGACTTTATCGATTTGGAGGTCGACTGATGTTTATTAACATTCAATTGTTTGCCCACAAAAAGGGAATGGGCAGTTCAAAGAACGGCAGAGACAGTGAAAGCAAAAGATTGGGCGCCAAGAGGGCGGACGGTCAGGCTGTGCTTGCCGGCAATATACTCGTGCGTCAGCGCGGCACAAGAATTCATCCCGGCAACAACGTAGGCTTGGGCAAGGATGACACTCTTTTCGCGTTGATAGACGGCGTTGTCAAATTTGAACGCAAGGGCAAAGAAAAGAAACAGGTCAGCGTTTATCCCAACGACTGACGGACAGGGTACTTTAAAGGAGCGGACAAAAACCGCTCCTTGTTTTTTAGGAGAAACGATGAACGTACAAAAGACGGACAAAGGCTTGCTGCTCACGCAGGCGGACTGCTTCAATCCCAAGGACATTTTGGAGTGCGGTCAGATATTCAGGTTTGCCAAAAACGCGGCGGGGGATTACTGCGTGTTTTCTCTGGACAAG
This sequence comes from uncultured Subdoligranulum sp., assembly GCA_900551395.1. GTDB lineage: Bacteria > Bacillota > Clostridia > Christensenellales > CAG-314 > CAG-314. Next base: position 5,178 of record URVX01000078.1, read on the forward strand.
TTCGCAGAGATAAAGAGCATTCCCGAAGGATATTTTGTCGAGACGGACGCGCCGGACTATTTTTACGGGTTTTTCGACCTGGACAGGGATTACGGCACAATTATCGAAAAGCTGTCTAAATCCTTCGACGTCATGAAGCAGGCGGCGGATTTCGGTCGCGGAATCAGAATTCTCAGACAAAATCTTGAGGAAATGATTTTTTCCTTTATCATTTCCGCAAACAACAACATAAAGCGCATACAGCTGATTATAGGCAGGCTGTGCGAGGCGCTGGGCGAAAAAACGCCCTACGGTTACGCATTTCCGTCGGTGGAAAAGCTTGCCGGCGTTTCGGGGCCCGATTTTTATTTCAGGCTCGGGGCGGGCTACCGCGCGCCCTATCTTTTTGATACGGCAAACGCGCTTGCCGACGGCTTCGACCTGAAGCGTCTTGAACGGGCGGATTCGGACGAAGCCCGCAGACTGCTTCTGTCCTTGAAGGGTGTGGGACCTAAGGTTGCCGATTGCATAATGCTTTTCGGACTCAACCGTTTCGACGTTTTCCCTGTGGATACGTGGGTGAAAAAGGTTTATCACCGCTATTTCGAGACGGGACTCAAGGACAGTGAGATTTCGACCTTTTTCGTCGATACCTTCGGCGAATTGTCCGGTTTTGCCCAACAATATCTTTTTTATTTCCTGCGAACTATGGACAAAGTGAAATAAATGTTGTATAATACTTCTATTCGGAGGTGCTTAAATGCTTAAAGAATTGAATATCGCGCTGTTTGCGGACGCCGACAACTGCGGTTTGGAGTACAGTCATTTTGACAACACGC
>URVX01000079.1 GCA_900551395.1 uncultured Subdoligranulum sp.
GACAGCGACGGAGCAGCGAGGGTAAAACCCGAGCGTCACAGAATTCACCCTCCTGTCGGTGAAACCGCCGCCAAACAACCCCGAAGCGAAGGTTGGCTTTTTGGGGCTTGAAAAGCAACAAAAAAGCCAAACAAGCAAAAAGGGCTTGTTTGGCGAAATTGGTCGAGGCGACGGGACTTGAACCCACGACCTCTTGCTCCCTAAGCAAGCGCGCTACCAAACTGCGCCACGCCTCGACAGGGCAACAAACAAGCGCCGGGAAGGCGCGAAAAAACTGTCTGTTGATTTCCGCTGATTATTCTAACATATTGCCAAACGCAAGTCAAGCCGAAACATGCAAAAAAATTACAAAAATAAAAGTTTTTCACCGACTGTTCTACGTCGACAATGAAGGAGTTAGCTTGCACTTAAAGGTTGACGCGGTTATTTTTTTGCTGTAATATGAAATAATAAAACAATCGAGAGGTACGGGATGAGGCAAAGATTCAAGGTTTTCGGTATGTCTTGCGCAGCATGCTCTGCGGGAGTGGAGCGTGCCGTAGGCAGACTCAAGGGAGTAAACAAAGTGGAGGTCAGTCTTGTTGCCAAAAGCATGCTTTGCGATTTCGACGAAACAACTGTGAGCGAAAAACAGATTGTCGAAGCCGTTAAAAAGGCGGGTTTCAAAGCTTATCCGGAAAAGGCTTCCGAAGCGGCGCAGACGGCGGTCGCGGGCAGAGGAAGCGTCGCAGTAGCAGATTCGGACGGTTTTACTCCGATGAAAACGCGGTTGATTGTCTCGTTGATTTTCCTCGTGCTTTTGATGTACGTTTCAATGGGACACATGATAGGACTGCCCGTTCCGTCCTTTATGCACGGCGTTAAAAACGGCGTGTCGTTTGCTTTTGTTCAATTTTTGCTTGTTTTGCCTATACTTTACGTAAACAGAAAATTTTTCGTAAACGGCTTCAAAGCGCTTTGGCATCGCGTACCCAATATGGACAGCCTTGTTGCAGTCGGTTCGTCCGCTGCCGTGTTATACGGAATTTTTGCAATTTTTATGATAGCCTACGGCATAGGCAACGGAGATACGGAATTGGCGGAAAAATATTTGTCGGGGCTGTATTTCGAGTCGGGCGGCATGATTTTGACTCTTGTTACGGTTGGAAAGCTGCTCGAGGAGCGCTCCAAAAACAAGACTTATTCCGCAATACAAAAGCTCGTCGACCTTGCGCCCAAAACCGCCGTTGTGATACGCGACGGCGTCGAAACGGAAATTCCGGTTGAAAAAATCGTCGTGGGAGAAGTGATTTTGCTTAAGCCCGGAAGCTCCGTTCCCGTTGACGGCGAGGTTGTCGAAGGCGGCGGAACGGTGGACGAATCCGCGCTGACGGGAGAAAGCATGCCTGTGGAAAAAGCTGCAGGAGGCCGCCTTATATCAGCGTCGATAGTGAAAAGCGGCGCTTTTAAGTTAAAAGCTCAGCGCGTAGGCGAGGACACGACTTTGTCTCAGATTGTGGAGCTTGTGAGAAACGCCGCGTCGTCCAAAGCGCCGATAGGCAGGCTGGCGGACAAGGTAAGCGGAATTTTCGTTCCCGTCGTTATGGGGATTGCCCTTGTCGCCGCCGTTGTCTGGCTTGCGTGCGGGGCTACCTTCGAGTTTGCCTTGAACGCGGCGATTTCGGTGTTGGTTATTTCCTGTCCGTGCGCGCTGGGGCTTGCCACTCCGCTTGCAATCATGGTGTCGACGGGCAAATGCGCGTCCAAAGGTATTTTAATCAAGAGCGCGGAGGCGCTGGAGCAGCTTCACGACGTGAACACCGTGGTTTTGGACAAGACCGGAACAGTGACCGAAGGAAAGCCGTCTGTCACGGACGTTGTTCCTTCCGAATACGCAAGCGAGAGTGAGCTTGCGTCGCTTGCCGCCGCTTTGGAGAAAAACAGCCAGCACCCGTTGTCCGTTGCCGTCACGGAATACGCGGCGTCAAACAGCATTGAATTTGCCACAGCAGAGGATTTCAAAAATCTCGACGGATTGGGCGTAAGCGCTACAGTCAACGGACAAACGGCTTATGCCGGCAATGAAAAGCTTATGTCGGAAAACAAAATAGATATTTCGTCCCTTTCGTCATGTGCAAAGGAGCTTGCGGGAAAAGGGAAGACGGTTATGTATTTTGCCTGCGGCGGCAAATTTTACGGTCTGATAGCCGTGGCGGACAAGGTAAAGCCCACCAGCAAAGAGGCTGTCCAAGCTCTTAAAAAGAGCGGAATAGAAGTAATAATGCTGACCGGCGACAACGCGGTTACAGCTGCGGCGATAAAAAACGAGGTGGGCATCGACAGAGTGGAGGCGGAGGTTATGCCCGCCGACAAGCAGCGTATCGTCAGCGAGCTGAAAAACGCAGGCAAAAAGGTTGTTATGGTCGGCGACGGAATAAACGACAGTCCCGCGCTTATGCAGGCGGACGTGGGTATTGCTATAGGCAGCGGCACAGATATTGCGATAGAGTCCGCCGACGTTGTGCTCATGAAAAACGATTTGACGGATGTTTCACGCGCGATAAATTATTCCAAGCGCACGATAAGAAACATAAAACAAAATCTGTTCTGGGCGTTCTTTTACAACGCGCTGGGCATACCTCTTGCCGCAGGCGCGCTTTACCCCTTGTGGCAGATTACGCTCAGCCCTATGATAGGCGCGCTGGCTATGAGCTTGAGCTCGCTTTTTGTCGTAGGCAACGCATTAAGACTTTATCGAGGTTAAAAAATTTAAAGGAGAAAATATATGACTCAGATTCAGATTAAAGGAATGACGTGCAACCATTGCAAAACGAGAGTGGAAAAAGCTTTGAAGCAGGCGGGCTGCGGCAAAATCAAGGTGGACCTTGAGGCGGGCGCAGCAACTGCCGACACCCGCGGCATATCCGAAGAAAAGCTTCGCGAGGTTATCGAGGAATTGGGCTTTCAATGCGGAGAAATTTCCGAGCTTTAAAACAAAGACGCGCTTAATGGTTTTAAAAAAGCAAATATTCTGCTTCGGACAAAACAGCCCGCTTATTTCGTTATGAAATATAGCGGGCTATGCTTTAAGCCGTTGTTGTTCGATAAAAAACGGAAGCAGAATTTGCGTTCTGCTTAAAGTCTTTCAGTTCGTTTTATTTCGACTTGCGGACAAATTTAATCATGTCTTTTCGCGTGCGACGAATTTTTTATAATTTCTCTTTCTCGCTTTGATGAAGCTTTTTTTGCAAAGTCTTTTAAATGGGGATTTTGCGATTGCAACAGTCGTCTTTCCCAAAACTTACGCGGCAAATATTATATTTGCATATAGAATTTGCAAAAGTTGTTATTCGCGGCAGGGATATTTAAATTTTTTTAAAGACGTTTCTTTTTCAAATTCCGATAGTCTTTATTTCAATGACTTTCTTTTATCCCGTTGTCCGCGCAAGGCGCGTCTTTTGTTTCTTCGCTTAAATTAGCCGGAATTTCCGGGGAAATCCGCTTCACTCAATTCAAGCGCATTTTCGGATGCTTTTTTATTTTTCTTAACGAAACAGCGTGCAGGGAAATTATCGCGCCGCACATGAGCGGATTTAAATAAAACGACAACAGCGTGGTTTCTTTGAGCTGCGGATAGAAAAAAGCCGAAATCAGAATTATGGCAAAATGAACCGCGATAAAGGCAATATCGCCTGCAATGCCGTTGAAAACGCTCTTTTTGTTTTCAAAGCAAGTTGCAGCAGCAATCGCGCCGCAAATCAGCAGAATTCCCGACAGAACAAACGACCACAAAAAATTTCCCGTTTCGGGTTTGTCGAAAGGAAAAGGTCTGTATTTGAGCAAAACGCCGAAATTGCCTAGAATTGAAAAAGCAGCTCTTAAAACGCATAAGACGGAAGCGGCTTTGCGCAGCTTTTCGGAGGGAATAGAAAATTTCCATGTCGTTGCAGTTGTATTTTTTGAATTGTACGACAAATTAAGCGAAATCAGGCACATAATTGCCGAAGCGGCAATCAGCAACATGTAGATCATTGAAAAAACGGCGTCGATTTCAACTTCCGCATGATCCGTTTGCGTTTCTTCATAAAACGCGGAGAAAATATTGCCGTTCCGAGAAAATGTAATTTAGTTTTATTTACAAAATGCAGTTAAAATGTTAAAATAAAAAATAATGAATATTATTCATGTTTGGTAACGATATGAAAAAGGACAAAAGACACTATATTCTGCATATTTTGCTGCCCTGTCTCGTTTACAGCTCGGTAGGCGGAATTTTGACCGGCGCTGTTATATTCGGTTTCAGGCTTATGACAGATTGGCTCAACAAGGTCGCGGTTTTTGTTTATAACGCGGTATGCGCAAACCTTTGGTATTTGCCGTTGTTTTTTCTCGCGCTTGCCCTTCTTGCCTATCTGCTTGCTATAATTCTGAAATGGGCGCCTTCCGCAAACGGCGGGGGTATACCCACGGCGATGGGGATATTGCGCGGTATCGTGACGTTCAAGTGGCTGCGCACGCTTATCGGCGTCATTGCCTCGTCGATAATCACTTTTTTTGCCGGGCTGCCTCTGTGCAACGACGGTCCCAGCGTGCTTATCGGCGCGTCGCTTGGCAGAGGCGTAAATTCCCTTCTCGGAGGCAAAAAGGGCGCGGCGTGGGACAGATATCTGATGACGGGCTGCGCCGGAGCGGGTTTTGCCGCGGCAACCATGTCACCCTTGACGGCGATATTTATTACCCTGGAGGAAATTCACAAAAGATTTTCTCCCATGCTGCTTATGGTTGTTTTTTCCAGCGTTCTTGCCGCAACCGCGACAACTAGTCTTTTGGGCGGGCTTTTCAACGTGGACACGGCGTTTTTCCATTTCGGAGAAATGCCGTCGTTGGGGCTGGCGGACTTGTGGCTGCCTGTAGTCGTAGGCTGCGCGGTCAGCGTGTTTGCCGCTTTGTTTTTGCTGCTTGCACGCGCAATAAATCATTTATTCGTAAACAAACTCAAGCGTATTCATCATTCCCTGCAGCTTATTGCTGTTTTTTTGCTGTGCGGCGGCGCGGGACTTTTGGCGCGGGATTTCATCGGCGGCGGTCATGAGCTTATAGTTCACATAAACGCGCGCGGCGTTCTGCCGCTCACGCTTCTTTTGATTTTCGCGCTTAAATTTTTGCTGGTGCCTTTGGCAAACGTGTCGGGAGCAACCGGAGGATTGTTTATTCCCACCCTTGCGCTGGGCGCGCTGTTGGGGGCGCTTCTGGCAGAGCTGCTCATAGGCTGGGGCGTGGACGAAAATTATTACAAGGTTATCATTGTGCTTTCCGTTGCGGGCTTTATGTCGGCAGCCTCCCGGGTGCCGCTGTCCGCCGTCATGCTTGCGCTGGAAGCCATGAACGGCGCGGACAATCTGTTGTTTGTAGCAATCTCGGTGTCGGTTTCTTTTATGCTTTTAGAGCTTACCAAGCTTCCTGCCGTCAACGATATCGTGCTGGAAACGACAATCAGAATTTCCACTCACGACAAAGAGCCCAAAAAAGCCGAAATTTCGCTCGAGGTCAAACCGGACGCTTTTGTGGCGGGCAAAACGGTGCGCGACGTGCTTTGGCCTGCTAATACGATAGTTCTGTCCGTTACGCGTGCCGAGCATGCCGAAAGCCAAAACGGAGAACGCCTGACAAAAGACGGAGACAAGGAGCTCAGGGCGGGAGATATATTGAAGCTGCGCTTTCAGACCTACGACGAGGAAACGACAAAATCCGGATTGATAGCCCTGCTGGGAGAGCAGAGCGCGGATTTTGAACCGCGGGAACCGGAAGAGCATGATTGCGATTAGTTTAAATCACTTTGAAGCCGCCGCAAGTATTTTTTGCGGTGAAAATAAAGCTTTGTTTAAATCAGCGCCGCGATTTTCAGCGGCGAAATAAATCTATTTAACAATAGAAAAAAATATAAATATTTGTCGTCGAATTTAAACGGC
>URVX01000080.1 GCA_900551395.1 uncultured Subdoligranulum sp.
CAGCTTAAGCCCGCTGTCGAATATCTTGATTTTTTCCATTGAAAAATTTCTCCTTATTCATTTGTAATGTTTTCACCTACGGGCACGACTTTAAACCCGTTTTCGCTATAAAATTTCAAAATCGTCCCCAACGCGTCCGCGGTGTTCTTGGTAGGATGCATAAGCACAAGTTCTCCGTTTTTAACGTTGCTCGTCGCGCGCTTGATAATCAGCTGCGTGTCCTTGTCGCGCCAGTCGATAGTGTCCTTAGACCACATTATTGTCCTGTATTTCAGCTGCGAAGCCACCTTCAACGTGGTTTTTGAAAAGCTGCCGCTGGGAGGCGCAAACAAATCCATGTCCTTGCCTAAAATTTGCTTTATCAGCTTGTGCGTAACGTAAATCTCATTGTAATTTCCGTCGTAATCGAGCTTGGCGTGGTCCTTGTGATAATAGCCGTGACTTCCTATTTCATGTCCGGCTTCCGCAATTTTTACCAGCACGCTCTCGTTTTTGGCAGCCCAGCTGCCCCCGATGAAAAAGGTGGCTTTCACACCGTAGGAATCCAGCGTTTCGAGCATGGAATCTATGTATTCCGTGCCCCAATACACGTTTATCATGACCGAGACGTTGTTTTTGGTCTCGTCGCCGCGATAAATAGCTTTTTCGTAATCGTAGCCGAACACGTTGGTTATATCTCCCGAAAAGCTAATAACGAAAACGCTGACGATAAGAAGGGCGATAACCACGTTGCAGAATACGTTTACAAACAATTTTTCGCTTATTTTTTTCAAAGCACTTTCCCCTTAAAACATAATCCCCAAATGCTCGGGCGTCGTTTTATGTTATGAAAAAAATGCTTTCAATATGCTTAAGGTCTCATCAACTGATGAGACCTTGTTTTTTAAAGCTTTTTGATAAGTTTCAGGTCTATACGTCCCTTCTCGTCTATCTTTATGACCTTGACGTGCACCGTATCTCCGATGTTTACCACGTCCGTGACGTTTTCCACACGCTCTTTGGCAAGCTTGGAAATGTGTATCATGCCGTCCTTGCCCGGAGCAAGCTCTACGAAAGCGCCGAAATTCATAATTCTGACCACCTTACCGGTAAACTCGTCGCCTATTTCGGGATCTTTAACGATAGCCATGATTATACGCTTCGCCTTGTCCGACATTTCCTGGTCGCTTGTTGCGATGAATACCGTTCCGTCGTCGGTTATGTCTATTTTCACGCCGGTCTCTTCGATAATTTTGTTGATAACCTTTCCGCCGCTGCCGATAACCTCTCTGATTTTGTCGGGGTCAATGGAAAAGGAGATGATTTTGGGAGCATATTTGGAAAGCTCGGGTTTGGGCTGAGGCAAAATCTCCGCCATTTTGTCGAGAATAAACATTCTTCCCTTTTGCGCCTGAGCCAGGGCAGTTTCGAGAATTTCTCTGTCTATGCCCTTGATTTTTATATCCATTTGTATGGCGGTAATTCCCTGTCTCGTGCCTGCGACCTTGAAATCCATGTCGCCCAGAAAATCCTCCAGCCCCTGAATATCGCTGAGAATTGCTACCTTTTTGCCGTCCTCGCTCTTCATGAGTCCCATAGCGATACCCGCCACGGGAGCCTTTATGGGCACGCCTGCGTCCATAAGGGCAAGGGTAGAGCCGCAAATGCTTGCCTGCGACGTGCTGCCGTTGGAGCTTACTACCTCGCTGACCGTACGAATTGCATAAGGAAAATCTTCTTCGGAAGGTATGACGGGTTCAAGCGCTCTTTCCGCCAAAGCGCCGTGACCTATCTCGCGTCTGCCCGGGCTGCGCAGCTGCTTTGCCTCTCCGGTAGAATAAGGCGGCATGTTGTAATGGTGCATATATCTCTTGAAGTTGTAGTCGTCGTCAAGACTTTCCAGCTTTTGCACTTCGGATATCGTGCCCAAAGTCGCCGTAGTGATAACCTGCGTCATACCTCTGGTGAAAACGCCGCTGCCGTGCACTCTGGGAAGAACTCCGTTTTCGCACCAGATATGACGGATTTCGTCCGTTTTTCTGCCGTCGGGTCTGATACCGTCGTTGAGTATACGCGCCCTGACCTTTTCTTTGGTCATCTTGTAAAGCACGTCGTTGACGAAAGGAAGCGCTTCGGCGTCAGACTGGGCAAAATGCTCCTTGACCGCGGCGTTGACTTCGTCCTCGTTTTGCTGTCTCTGCGCTCTGTCGAAAGTGTCCAGAGCTTTTGAAAGGATTTCGTCCGCTATCTCGCGTTTCGCGTTTTCTTTATCTTGGGGAATGGGATGCATATCTGGCACTATTTTGGGCTTGCCTACTTCGGAAGCGATAAATTCAATAAACTCGCACTGCTTTTTGATTTCCTCGTGACCGAACAAAATGGCTTCGAGCATCTGCTGTTCGCTTATTTCGTTTGCTCCCGCCTCGACCATCATAATTGCGTCTTTTGTGCCCGAAAGATTGAGCGTAAGCTGCGTTCTGTCTCTCTGCGCCGCGTCGGGATTGATGACCAGCTTGCCGTCAACCAAGCTTACGACCACGCTGCCCGTAGGTCCGGCGAAAGGAATGTCCGATATGCTCAGAGCAATGGAGCTGCCTATCATCGCAAAAACCTCAGGCTGAATATCCGGCTCTACGGACATAGCCGTTGCTACAACCGCCACGTCGTTGAGAAAACCCTTGGGGAACAAGGGTCTTATGGGTCTGTCGATAAGTCTTGACGTCAGAATCGCCTTGTCGCTGGGACGTCCTTCGCGCTTTTTAAAGCCTCCGGGAATTTTGCCTACGGAATACATTTTTTCCTCGAAATCCACTCCGAGCGGGAAAAAATCTATACCGTCGCGCGGCTGAGCGGCAAGCGTCGCGTTTACCATAACGCAGGTTTCCCCGCATCTGATAAAGCAAGAACCGTTTGCCTGCTCGGCGTATTTCCCGATTTCGACGGACATTGTGCGCCCGCCTATTTCCGTCTCGAATACGTAATACTCTCTTTCTCCGATTTTACAAACCTTTTTTTCGTACTTACTCATTTTTAAATCTATATTCCTCCGATTTACCTTCACCTGCATGCCTCTGCCTAAGCCGGCAAAAGCAAAAAAATATAAAACAGGGGTGAAAAAAATCACCCCATATTTCGGATATTTATTTCCTCAAATCGAGCTCGACTATGATTTGTCTGTATTTTTCCAAATCATTAGCTTTGAGATAATCGAGCAAACCGCGCCTCTGTCCGACCATCTGAAGCAAACCGCGTCTGCTGTGATGATCCTTTTTGTGTGTTTTGAGGTGCTCCGTCAAATGATTGATGCGCGCAGTAAGCAACGCAATCTGAACCTCCGGCGAGCCGGTGTCTCCCTCTTTTCTGCCGAATTTGGCAATGATTTCCTGTTTGTTGATTTCCATTTTGTCTTCTCCTTTTTTATGATATGCCGCCAACAAAGAAATCCGTTGGAGAACTCGGTCTATCCTTGTAAACGGTCTTGAATATGATAACACATAATTCGGCGTTTGTAAACCGATTGCGGCGATATTTTAAAGGAAAAGATTTTCTTTTCCCGCCGTAAGCTTGTCCAGCTTGTCGATATATGTCGGAATATCCTTGGGATTTGCAAACCGCTCGATTCTGTTCTGCGCCGAAAACACTCTTTTCGAAATGGCATTGCTGCCGCAGGCAAGAATACTCGTCGTTTCCTCCATGATGTCGATATTGTAACGCCCTTGCTTGCCTTCGAGACAATATCCTACGTTTTCGAGATTGTTAGTCATGTACTTTTGTCTGTACAGATAATAAGGAAAATATCCTGCGGAGCTCAGTCGTTCCCGCGCATAATCCACCATATCCGCAACGCATTTTTCACGGTCGGCAAGAGACAGTCCGCGTTCCTTCAAAAGACTTCCCTTTTTTAAGGCAAGCGTATGTACCGTTATGTTTTCGGGCTTTAGATCCGCCGCGCAGTCTACGCTGCGCTTGAATTCGTTTAAGCTTTCTCCCGGAAGACCGGCAATCAAATCCATATTTATATCAAAACCGAACTTTTTTGCCATACTATGTTTCAAATAGATATCTTCGACCGAGTGATTTCTGCCCACGCCGTCCAAAATTCTTTGATTGAAGCTCTGAGGATTGACCGATATTCGGTTTACGCCGCGCCGCGCCATGACCTCCAGCTTTTCCTCGTCTATCGTATCGGGTCTCCCCGCCTCCACGCAAAACTCTCGCGGAGAATATTCACCGAACAGAGAAAGCAGACGGTCAAGGCTTTCTGCCGAAATCGACGTCGGAGTGCCGCCGCCGAAATAAATATTTTTAATTTTGAGCTTCTTCTCTGCCGACAGAGCTTTTACGGCGGAAATTTCCCTTTCGAGCGCGTCGAGATAAGGCGCGACATATTTTGTAAGGCGAGAAATTTCTCCGCATGTAAATGAGCAGTAGCTGCACCTGCTCAGGCAAAAAGGTATTCCCACGTAAACATCCGCTTCGTCGTCATTTGCCTCTCTCAAGCCCTCCTGCTGCCCGAGAATTGCGTCTACAAGAGCAATTTTGTTTTCCGACACGTGAAAAAGCTCTCTGAAATCGTTCTTGTAGTCTCCCGTGCGTGCAGAAAGCTCGCAAGCCAGCTTGGTCGGTCGTATACCCGTCAGCGCGCCCCAGGCAAGCTCGGTCGGTTTTACGCGCTGCAAGCAATCGTAAACGCACAGCTTGGCGTATCTTTTCTGCAGTCTTTTCAACTCTATTGAATTAAGCCGGGCTGCGGAAAAGACGTTTCGGGATGTAACGCTGTTGCATTCGACTTTGTTTATCCAACAGCCGTTTTCGAAAAGCAAAAAGTGACTGAGCGAAGCTTCCTCGCAGCTGTCCGCAAGCGTTACGCGGACGTCGTCGAAAAACAATCGGATTACCTCCGCCAAATCGGAAGCGTATTGCGCATGGCTTGTCCAAAATAAAAACTCTTTCATTTGTTTCTTTTAAACGCGGCGAGATAAGGATTGAAACGAAATTCGTGATTCAAATCGGTTACCTCCTCGTGACCGGGAAGAACTCTGTAATTTTTTTCAATTTCGGCGATACGCGAAAGAGAATTCATCATTTCCCGATAATCGCCGCCGGGCAGGTCAACTCGTCCGATACACTCTTTAAACAACGTATCACCCGAAAACATGATATCGTCGCAAAAATAACAAACACCTCCGGGCGTATGTCCCGGCGTATGCAAGACGTCGAAATAAAATTCTCCTGCCGAGAAGTTTTTCAAATCATCGACATAGTTTGAAATTTTGCAATCGTAGCAAAAAACTCCCCATTCGTTTTTAGAGGCGTTTGCCGCCATGTCGGCGTCCTTTTCGCTTCCGTACACAGGCACTCCGTACAAATCGACAATGGGCTTGACTCCGCCGCAGTGGTCGAAATGGCCGTGAGTCAGCAAAACGGCGACGGGCTTCAATCCTTTTTCCTTTAAAAACATTTCCACCTTGTCATTGTCGAAAGCAGGGTCGACAATCACGCAGCTTCCGGACGCCTTGTCGAAAAGCACATAGGTGTTTGTGGGAAGTATACCGGTAGAAATTCTTTTAACCTCGTACATAGTTTTCTCCTTTACATCGTCGTCCTGAAAACCTTGATAGTATACGGTAGGGCTTCGAGACGGATTATCAGCTGATTAAGCTGCTCGTGGTTCGATATTTCCACCGTTACGACGGCAATGGCGTTTTTGTTTCTGTCCTTTCTCGCATTGATGGACAAAATCGGCAGCTTTTCCGCCGCTATTATCTTTGTCATCTCCGCAAAAGCTCCTACCTTGTCCTCCATGACAATCTGTATCGTAGCGCCGAAAGTATTTTCAGAGCTTTTGTTTATCCAATGCGCTTCGACAAGTCTTTCTTTTTCGAGACTTTTCAAAGTGTGGCAATCTGCTCTGTGGAGAC
>URVX01000081.1 GCA_900551395.1 uncultured Subdoligranulum sp.
TGTTTTAAGCCAGACGATAGTCGTTGATTTCAAGCATAAACTCAAATCCCAGATATTCCGCAGCTTTCTTGCACATTTTCATGCGGTCGAGAAAAATTTCAAAGTAGTCCATAGCCGTGCATATACCCGTGTCTATCTGGAACAGAAATTTTATCTGCTTGGCGTCGGTGTCAATGGATATGTCGCTCATGACAACCGCGTAATTAACTCTGTCGTGTATGTCGTCCTTGTCCACCAGCCCGTCCTGACTTATTTTGAGCTTTCTTACCCGCGTGCGGTGAACGTCCGACTTGTCCGCAAGAATCAACGCCGCAGACAGCTTGCTTGCCACCTGTCCCGTTTCTTCGTCGTGATTTCCTATCGCCTCCATTACGCGCGCGGCGTCGGCATAGCTCATGCCCTTTTTTACCAGCAGAGTGTATGCCAGTATCGCTCCGCTGTGAGCGTGATCCTTTCGGTTTACGCAATTTCCCAAATCGTGCAAAAAACCGGCTATTTTGCCTATTTCGATTTCCTTTTCGTCGCAGCCCACCGCGGCAAGAATCTTTTCCACCCTCTGGCAAACTATGGATACGTGTCTGAAGCTGTGTTCGGTGTAGCCCATAGCGTCCAGCTGATTGTCCGCGCAGTGCAGCAAGGCTTTTATTTCTCTGTCTTTTTTCAACGTGCAAAGCTGCATAAAGCACTTTCCCCTTTTTTTCCGTCAGGCGACATACGAAATTTTTTTTCGCATCAAAAAATCTTCGCCTTTTTAGAAGGATATGTCAATTATGGAAAAAAAGTTACCTTTTTATACGACAAAAGGGAGCCTTAAAGCTCCCTTCAAACCGAATTATCAATCTTTCAAATCCTCCAGACGGGCAAGCAGCTTGACCTTCAGCTCCTCGAATTCCGCGAGCTTGCGCTTTTCCGCCTCGACAAGCTGCGCGGGCGCTTTTGCAAGAAAGCCCTGATTGGAAAGCTTTCCTTTCACTCGGCTTATCTCCGAATCGGCGTTTTCGATTTCCTTTTTCAGCCTCGAAAGCTCCTTTTCGGTGTCTACAAGGTCTCCCAGCGGCACACGCACCTCGCCCGCCGCGCAAATAGCGGAAACGGTTTTCTGAGACTCGTCGAAGGCGTCGACGAAATTCACGCTTTCGGCATTGGTGAGACGCTGGATGAAAAGTCCCGTAGTTTTCACCCCTTCGTCTGACGTTTTGACAAACAGACGTATTTTTTTAGACGGAGAAACTCCCATCTCGGCGCGGAGGTTTCTCAGCTTTGCGACAAGCTCCTTGACCTTTTCCGTAAGCTCGGCTTCACGTGGGAATTCCAGCGACTCTTTCCAAACGGGATAGCTTTCCAGCATAATCGTTTCGGAGTGAACGGGCATGCTCTTGTATATCTGTTCCGTAATAAAAGGCACGAAAGGATGCAGCAGCTTCAAAATCGCGTCGAGACAATAGTTCAGAACAGATGCCGCAGCTGTTTTTGCTTCCGCGTCGTCGCCGCTTAAGACGGGCTTGGTAAACTCGATGTACCAATCGCAGAACTCGCTCCACACAAAGTCGTAAATAATACCCGATGCAATTCCCAGCTCGTATTTGTCAAAATTCTCGTTGACTTCTTTTACAACGCGGTTGAGCCGCGTGAGTATCCATTTGTCGGCAAGAGACAGGGAGCACCGCGAAACGTCCCGAAGCTCCGTTCCTTCGATGTTCATCAGCACGAAACGCGACGCGTTCCATATTTTGTTCATAAAGTTGCGCGTGCTCTTGACCTTGTCGTCGGAAAAACGAATATCTCCGCCGCTGGCAACGCCGTTGAGCAGCGAAAAGCGCAGCGTATCCGCGCCGTATGCGTCGATAAATTCCAGCGGGTCCACGCCGTTGCCAAGAGACTTGGACATTTTCCGTCCGTCCTTGTCGCGCACGATGCCGTGTATCAACACGTCCCTGAACGGCGGCATGTCCATGTGCTCCAGCGACGAAAAAATCATGCGCGCAACCCAGAAGAAAATAATGTCGTAAGCCGTAACCAACACGTCTGTAGGAAAGAAAAACTTCAAATCCTCAGTCAAGTCCGGCCAGCCCAGCGTTGAGAAAGGCCACAACGCCGAAGAAAACCAGGTATCCAGGACGTCCTCCTCCTGACGCAGCTTTCTGCTGCCGCAGTGCGGACAAAATTCGGGCGCTTCCTCCTCGCAGATTGTCTCTTTGCAGTCGTCGCAATACCAAACCGGTATGCGGTGTCCCCACCAGAGCTGGCGCGAAATGCACCAATCCCTTATGTTTTCCATCCAGTTGAAATAAACCTTTTCAAAACGCGCGGGCACGAATTTAACCTCGCCCTCTCTCACGCTTTTGACCGCTCTTTCGGCAAGCGGCTTCATTTTCACAAACCACTGCTTGCTGACGACTGGCTCCACCGTCGTTTTGCAGCGGTAGCACTCTCCGACATTGTGCGCGTAGTCCTCGATTTTTACAAGCTGCCCCAGCTTGTCCATTTCGGCGACAACCTTTTTGCGGGCTTCCTCGCGGGAAAGTCCCTCGAACAAACTGCCCGCTCTCTCGTTCATGGTGCCGTCGTCGTTCATCACGCGCACAATCTCGAGGTTGTGCCTGAGCCCCACCTCGAAGTCGTTGGGGTCGTGGGCGGGAGTGATTTTCACAACGCCCGTGCCGAAATCCTTTTCGACATAGCTGTCGGCGACAATGGGAATTGTGCGGTTGACAAACGGAACGGTAACGGTGTGCCCCACAAAATCGGCATAACGCTCGTCGTCGGGGTTGACGGCGACCGCCGTGTCTCCGAGCATGGTTTCGGGACGCGTAGTGGCAAAGGTAATGCTTCTGCCGTCGTCGGTGAAATATTTGAAATGCCACAAATGCGATTTATGCTCCGAGTAATCCACTTCGGCGTCCGAGAGCGCAGTGCCGCACTCGGGACACCAGTTTATTATCCTGTCGCCCTGATAAATCAAGCCCTTGTCGTAAAGTTTTTTGAAAACGTGACGCACGGCTTTGCTACGCTTTTCGTCAAGCGTAAACGCCTCGCGCGTCCAGTCGCAGCTGCTGCCCAGACGCTTCAATTGTTCGACTATGCGACCGCCGTATTTTTCCTTCCATGCCCAAGCCAGCTCCAGAAATTTTTCTCTGCCGACGTCATGCTTGTCCCTGCCCTCTTTTTTGAGCTGCTCCACTATTTTCAGCTCGGTGGCAATGGACGCGTGGTCGGTGCCGGGCAGCCAAAGCGCGCAGTAGCCCTGCATTCGCTTGTAGCGAATCAGGCAATCCTGAACGGCATTGTCCAGCGCGTGCCCCATGTGCAGCTGACCGGTTATGTTGGGAGGGGGTATGACTATGGTAAAGGGCTTTTTGTTTTTGTCGATTTTCGGCGTGAAATACCCTTTTTCAAGCCAATGCGCATATATGTCCGATTCGAATTTCTGCGGCTCGTAAACCTTTTCCATGTCCATACAATCTTTGTCTCCGTATTGAAAAGGATTATACCATATTCCGGCGGCGTTTTGCTACCGATTCACAGTAATTTTTCTTAGAGAATAAAATGTTATTGCCTAAAAATTAAAATTTCAGGAGGTTTTAATGAAAAAAATTTTTCTCGTGGTTCTGGCGTTGATTCTCGTCGCGCTGCCGCTTTCCGCTTGCAAGCCCGACGACGACAACAAGATAACCATAAACGAAGTCACTCACTCTATTTTTTACGCTCCGCAATACCTCGCAATGGCACTGGGTTATTTCGAGGACGCGGGTTATGAAATAGAGCTGATAAACGGTCAAGGCTCCGACCTTAGCATGACTGCTGTCGTCACGGGCGCGGCGGACATAGCGCTACTGGGACCGGAAACCGTTTTGTATGTTTATCAGCAGGGACGGCAGGACTATCCCGTCGTGTTCGGTCAGCTGACCAAGCGCGACGGCAGCTTTCTCGTCGGCAGGGAATTCGAGCCCAATTTCGACTGGACAAATCTCGCGGGCAAGGAAATCATAATGGGCAGGCGCGGCGGTATGCCCGCGATGACGCTTCAGTACGTTCTCAATCAGCACGGCTACAGGGACGGCGAAAACATAACCATGAACTATGACGTGCCTTTCGCGCTGACAGGTCCCTCCTTTGTCAGCGGCACGGGCGACTACGTCGCGCTGTTCGAGCCTACAGCGTCCGAGCTGGAAAAGGAAGGCAACGGCTTCATCGTCGAATCTATCGGCACCGAAAGCGGCGAGGTCCCCTACACATGCTTCGTTGCCACTCAGGAATATATAAGCAAAAACACCAAAAAGCTCGAAACATTCCTCGACTGCATTTATCGCGCCACTCAATACCTTTTGAGCCACGACAACAACACGGTTGCAGAGCTGCTCCTGCCCTACTTCGAAGGCTCCGACAAGGCGACAATCGCATCCGCTCTCGGCAACTACAGGGCAAACGACACGTGGATGGCGCATCCTTCCATGACTGAGGACAGCTTCAACCGCATGCAGGACATCATGCAGAACGCCGGAGAGCTGACCGCCAGAATAGAGTTTTCCAAGGTTATCGACAACAGCATTGCGGACAAAATCGGCAAGTAACCCTGCATGCAGGTGCACACTCCGGAGCAAAAAACAAATATAATGTTATGTGGACTTTTTGCGGAGGTAGAGCAACTTGAGCGCAACGCTTTCACTGAAAAACATTTCAATGACCTACTACACGAAAACCGATGAGACCAAAGCTATCGACAATCTGTCCTTCGATGTAGACAAGGGCGAATTCGTCGCTATCGTAGGTCCGAGCGGCTGCGGCAAAACCACTATCCTGTCCATAATAGCCGGCATTTTAAAGCCAACCTCCGGAGAGGTGCTGTTAAACGGAAGCAAGGTTGAAAAAGTAAACAACGAGGTCGGTTATATGCTGCAGCACGACCATCTTTTCGAGTGGAGGACAATATATAAAAATATTATACTCGGGCTGGAAATTCAAAAGAAATCCAGCCCCGAAGCTCTGGCTCATATCGAAAATCTGTTGGAAAAATACAATCTAAAGGACTTCAAAAAGTATTATCCCAGCCAGCTTTCCGGCGGTATGAGACAGAGAGTGGCACTTATCAGGACACTCGCGCTTGACCCGGACGTTCTTTTGCTTGACGAACCATTTTCGGCGCTTGATTTTCAGACGCGGCTTCAGGTGTGCGACGATGTCTACGAAATCATCAAAAAGGAAGAAAAAACCGCACTGCTTGTAACGCACGACATTTCCGAAGCCATAAGCATGGCGGACAAAATAATCGTACTGACGAACAGACCTGCCTCGGTAAAACGAGTTCACTTTACTCATTTGGAGCATATTTCAACGCCGCTCAAACGACGTGAAGACAGCACGTTTTCCGTGCAATTCGAACAAATTTGGCAGGAATTAAACAATTATGAAACAAAATCGGCAGCTATCGATTGAACACAAAAGGTTTTTGAAAAAAACCAGACTTCGCAAGGTTTTGATACTTGCTTGCCAGATAGGATTTCTTGTTCTGTTTTTGCTGCTGTGGGAGCTGGCCGCCAGATACAACTGGATAGACGCCTTTATCTTCAGCTCGCCTTCCCGGATATGGAAGCAGCTGGGACTGCTGTCGCAGTCAGGCGATTTGTGGAAGCATATTTACGTTTCCACCAAAGAAACGGTGCTCGGTTTTCTTATCGCCACCGTTCTCGGCACTCTGGTAGCCGTCGTCCTGTGGTGGTCAAAAGCTCTTCAAGACATCTTCGAGC
>URVX01000082.1 GCA_900551395.1 uncultured Subdoligranulum sp.
ATTCATGCCAGGCCCACCTATGATGTTGGTGCACAGGGCTAATGCAAAACGTCCATCCCAATGCAGTCCGGGTACATGTACGCCCATCACTGTGTGGGCCTGATGTGAGTCAATGTTTTCGTTGCGGACGAATGGGGCGCATTGTGTCGGTGTAGTGCGGGATTTTACGGGAGCATCCGGATTCAGTGTACTGAAGTGCTTTTCGGCCAGCCGGAAAAAGCGGTCGGCTGTGATGGGACCCATGTAAAATAGTACCATGTTCGGGGCCGTGTACAGCCGTTTTATGTAGTCCCGGCAGGTGCATGTGTCAATGCCTCGTATGGAGTCATTTGTGCCGAGAATGTTATGCCCCAGCTGATTGCCGCTGAAAATCAAATCCTGCATGCTTTTGCCGCGCAAAATTCTGGCGCTCTGCTCTCCGAGCACCCACCTGATAGCGTCCGAAACATTGCTTTTTCCGCAGCCGTTGGGACCTACTATTGCCGTAATCGGCTTATCGAATTTCATTTCGAGTTTGTCGGCAAAGGACTTGAACCCGTAAACTTCAATTTTCTTTAAATTCACTTACTGCCTCTGTTGTTGAGAAAAATTATCTATTCCGAGCTTTTTGATAGCTTTTTCCGCCGCGTCCGCCTGCGCCTGAATTTTAGAGGATCCCTCGCCCCTGCCGACGACCTCTCCGTTTATGCGAACCGAATAAACATAACGCGGGTCGTGCGGCGGTCCGCTTTTGTCCTCCTCCGCATATTCCGGCTCGGTGTGAACCGCCTGACAGTATTCGAGAAGAACGCGCTTGAAATCGTTTGCACAGCCGCCGCCCGCGACCGCAGCCCGCAGCGATTTTTTCAGATGAGAAAACACAAATTTTTCCGCAGCCTGCATGCCGCCGTCAAGATACACAGCGCACAGAACCGCTTCGAAAAGATTGGCGAAAAGCTTTATTTTCGCATTTTCGGTGGACAATGCCTGCGCGTTGGAAATGAGCAGAAACCTTTCGAGACCGAGATTTTTAACCGCTTCGAAAAGGCTGTCTCGCGAAACGACCGCAGCCCGCGCTTTTGAAAAATCGCCCTCGTTTCTGTCGGGAAAATTTCTGTAAAGATATTCCGAAATCAAAAATTCCAATATCGCGTCGCCGAAAAACTCCATATTCTCGTTGCTTGAAAGCTTTTTCTCGTTTGCGTATGAAGAATGCGTAAAGGCTGTCGCAAGCAAATTTTTGTCGGAAAATTCATAACCTATTTTCCTTTCAATTTCCCGTATTTGCAGATTGTTCTCCGATTGTCGCATAAAGCTCCTTTTTTATTTTGTCTACAAGCCCCGCTTTGTGCATGTTCACAACCTGCATTATGGAGCCGCAAATTGACTTTGCTTTGCTGGAGCCGTGTGATTTGATAACCAGCTTTTCGACTCCTATGAAAGGCGCTCCGCCGCCGGCATTGTAATCCATAACCGTCTGAAGCTTTTTAAACTTCTTTTTGAGCATTGCGCCTGCGATTTTAGAAAAGAAACCGGACATGATTTCTTTTTTCAGCAGCTTCATTAGCATTTGGGCCGTGCCCTCGCAGGACTTCAAAGCCACGTTTCCCCAGAAGCCGTCGCACACCACGACGTCGTAATCACCCGACAACAGGTCGCGCGCCTCCATATTGCCCACAAAATTGAGGGGCAGCTCCTTTATCAACCCGAATGCTTCCTTCGTAAGCTCGTTTCCTTTTTTGTCCTCCGTTCCGTTGGACATCAGAGCCACTCTGGGGTTTTCGACGTTAAGTATCGCTTTTGAATAAGCATTGCCCATGAGCGCAAACTGCGAAAGCATAGCGGGCTTGCAGTCCACGTTGGCGCCGCAGTCGATGACCAGCACGTTGCCTCCGTTGACTGTCGGCAAAAGTGGCGCAAGCGCAGGTCTGGAAATCCCCTTTATCCTGCCGATTTTCAGAAATGCGCCGGTAAGCACAGCGCCTGTGCTGCCTGCCGAAACCATACCCACGCAATTTTCGTCGTTTTTGACTCTGTCGAGTGCCACGACCAGCGAGCTTTCCTTTTTGTTTCTGATAGCCGAAGTAGGCACGTCGTCGTTGGTTATCACATCCGGCGCGTCCACTATTTCCACGCGCGACATTTCTACCGATTGCTCTTTGAGGAGGTCTGCTATTTCGCCGGCTTTACCCACAAGCACCAAATCGAAGCCCCTGTTTTCCTTAAGCGCCATTACGCAGCCCTTGACAATTTCCTTGGGGGCGTTGTCGCCGCCGTATATATCCACTACAACCTTCATTATATATCTCCGAATTTAGATTTTTTAAAAGGAAATATTCCTCATTTAAAGATTATACCCTAAAAATTATCCCCTGACAATCATATCGGCGCAAAAAATTAAAAATGTTTCACAAAATCGGGCTATGTTTCACGCAACAAAAAAGCAGACCGATTCTTGGTCTGCTCATTGGTAAAATAAAAAATCTGCTAAGCGGAAACGAAAGAAATCAGTTTTTCTTATCCGAAACGACGACGATTTCTCTTCCGTCGTAATATCCGCAGTTTCTGCAAACTCTGTGGTTCAACTTCTTTTCATGGCATTGAGGGCACTCTACCAAAGAAGGAGCGCTGATTTTCCAATTAGCCGCTCTGGTGTGCTTTCTCTGCTTTGAAGTTTTTCTTTTAGGTACTGCCATATCTTTCGCCTCCCGTTGACTTACGTTAGTTTTAGTTCACGATATATTATTATAGGGTGCAAAACCGTTTTTGTCAAACGATTTCGACTATATTTTTGCCACTCGTTTGGTCTCTTTGGCAATGACCAGCTCCTCGTTTGTAGGGATGACGAGAATTCTCACCTTAGAGCCGTCTTTGGATATGTCGACGATTTTTCCTCTGGGACACTTGGCGTTTTTGTCGTCGTCAAGCTCCACTCCCATATATTCCAGACCTTCGCATGCATGCTTTCTGACGTAAGGCGTATTTTCGCCCACACCGGCGGTGAACACGATGCAATCCACGCCGTTCATGACTGCCGCATACTGACCGATGTATTTCTTTACGTCGTAAGCGAAAAGGTCTACGGCAAGCTTGTTTCTGGGATTGTCAAATGCGTTGCCCTCAGTCAAATCTCTGAAATCGCTGCTCACTCCCGAAACGCCCAGCATACCGGATTTTTTGTTGAGATAGCTTATCGTTTCGGCAATGGTCATGTTCTTTTTGTTCATCAGATACTCGATGACGGCGGCGTCTACGTTTCCGCAGCGCGTGCCCATAGGAACGCCCTCCAGCGGAGTGAAGCCCATAGAGGTTTCTACCGACTGACCGCCCTTGACGGCGGAAATGGACGAACCGTTGCCTAGATGGCAGGTGACGACCTTTAACGAATCGTCGTTTTCACGCCCCATGTATTTTGCGGCCTCCTGCGAAACGAACATGTGGCTGGTGCCGTGGAAACCGTATTTTCTTATTCTCAGCTGCTTGTAGTCCTCGTAAGGGAGTCCGTAAAGATAAGCGACGTCGGGCATTGTCGCATGGAAAGCGGTGTCGAAAACGGCAACCATCGGAGTGTCGGGCATAACCTTTCTGCACGCCTCTATTCCCATGATGTTGGCGGGATTGTGCAGAGGCGCAAGCTCTATGTTTTCCTTGCAGCAATTAAGCACGTTTTCGTCGATAAGCACGGACGACTTGTAGTCCTCGGCGCCGTGTACCACTCTGTGTCCTACGGCGGCTATTTCCTTCATGCTGGAAACAACTCCGCAGTCCTTGCCGGTAAGAGCGTCGAGCACCATCTGAATGGCTTTCACGTGGGAAGGCATATTCTCCTTGAAAACAAACTCCTTGCCGTGAGCCTTGTGGGTGAGCACCGAGCCTTCGATACCTATTCTCTCGCAAAGACCTTTTGCTATAACGCTTTCGTCGGTCATATCAATGAGCTGATATTTCAATGAAGAGCTGCCCGCATTGATAACCAAAATTTTCATTTCAAAAATCTCCTTTTAATTTCCCTTATCTTTAATTTATAGAAGCCTCGATAGCGGTAAGAGCCACCGTTCCCACAATGTCGTCTACGTTGCAGCCGCGCGACAAGTCGTTTATCGGTTTCGCAAAGCCCTGACAAATAGGACCGTAAGCGTCGAAGCCACCAAGCCTCTGCACCAGCTTGTAGGAAATGTTGCCGGCGTTTAAGTCGGGGAAAATGAATACGTTGGCGTGTCCTGCGACCTTGCTGCCCTTAGCCTTGAGCTGACCTACCTCCTCCACAAGCGCGGCGTCGGCCTGCAGCTCGCCGTCTATGGGAAGCACGGGATATTTTTCCTTTATCATGCGCGCCGCCTCCTGAACTTTTTCGACCAGAGGATGCTTGGCGCTGCCCTTTGTGGAAAAGCTGAGCAATGCGATTTTGGGATCTTCGGCGAGGAAAACTCTTGCGGATTTTTCACTGCATACCGCAATGTCCACAAGCTGTTCGGATGTGGGATCGGGAGTCACTGCGCAGTCCGCAAACAGGAAGCAGCTCTTTTCGGTCTTTTGGGGATGATTCATAATGAAAAAGCCCGAAACGGTGTTGATGCCGGGAGCCGTCTTGACAATCTGCAAAGCGGGACGCAGCATGTCGCCCGTCGAGTGAACGGCGCCGCCCACCATACCGTCGGCTTCGCCCATTTTGACCATCATGACGCCGTAATACATCTCGTCTTTGATGAGTCTTTCAGCTTCTTCTTCGGTCATGCCCTTTGCCTTGCGGAGATCGAAAAGCACTTTGGCGTACTCCGCAACCTTGTCGCTTGTCTTGGGATTGATGATTTTCACGCCGTCCAGCCTGGCGTCGGGGCATTTTTCGCGGATAACCCTTTCGTCGCCGAGAATAATTATCTTTGCAAAGCCTTCCGCAGTGATTTTTTCTGCGGCGCGGATAACTCTCGGCTCCTCTCCCTCGGGCAGCACAATGGTCTTGTTCAGCTTTCTCGCTTTTTCTTTGAAGTTCTCGATAAGATTTAACATTACATTTCTCCCATATATTGAAAAAAATATTTTTACGTGCTATAATGTGAAATATATTCAACTTTTATACTATACACTATTTTCGCGGTTAAGTAAAACGGACAGGGACAAAAAGTTTGAAAATTTTCGGAATTATTTGCGAATACAATCCTTTTCACAACGGACACAAGCGCCAGCTCGATTTTTGCAGAAGCTGCGGCGCCGATTTGATTTTTTGCGCCATGAGCGGCGAATTCACTCAACGCGGAGAACCCGCCGTGCTGGAAAAACGTATAAGAGCCGGGCATGCGGTTCAATGCGGCGCCGACCTTGTCGCCGAGCTGCCCGTCCCCTATGCGGTGGCAGGCGCAAAAGATTTTGCCACGGGCGGAGTAAGACTGCTGGAAAAGCTCGGCTGCACGCATATTTGCTTCGGCAGCGAACTTGGAGAGCTTGAGCCGCTCGTAAAGGCAGCGGAAATAATCGGCTCTAGCGAATTTAATCAAAAGCTTAAGTTCAACTTAAAAAACGGCAGCTCTTATCCGGCTTCCGCAGGGCTTGCGGGAGAAAAGACAGGCGAAATCATGCGGAGTCCGAACAATATTTTAGCAATAGAATATCTGCGCGCTCTTTCGGACACAAACAGCGAAATGCAGCCCGTGACCTTGAAAAGAAACACGGATTTTGCTTCCGACACTCTTGAACGCGGCAAGGAAGTCGCTTCCGCTTCAGCAATCAGGAGCAATCTCTCGTCGGAGGAAATCAAAAGCTTTGTGCCG
>URVX01000083.1 GCA_900551395.1 uncultured Subdoligranulum sp.
TCCGATAGGGAAATTATTGTTTTATACCGCGCTGGGGCTTGTCAAGCTCACAGACTGGAGCGAATACGAGCTTTTGAAAAGCGCTTTTCAGGCAATAAAGCTCAAGGATGACGACGCTCTGGTCAAGGTGGAAACGCTTGAAAAGGACAGCACCGTGCTTTATGTCACAAAAAGCGGTCTGTGTCTCAATTTTTCTCCCGCCGAAATACCCGAGCAGGGCAGAGTCGCGGGAGGCGTCAAGGGCATGATGATAGCCGACGGCGACAGTCTCGTGTTTGCGGGGCAAATCCACAGCGAGGGCGAGGTTGTTGTGGTTACCGACAAGTGCTTTGCAAAGCGGGTGCTTGCAGTTGACATCGATCTGATGACGCGTTACAGGAAGGGCGTCAAAATTTGCGACTTAAACGGTCTCAACGGCAACGCGGTTTTCTGGACGGGATACGTCACCAAGCCTTACGACATACTGTTTATGGACGCGGCGGGAATGCTGCTTTTGAATACAGAGGACATCAACATAGAAAACAGAACGACCAAAGGCAAGCCGCCCAAGCTGCGCAAAAAGGGCATGTCTCTCACCTTCGCAACCAGATTCGTAACTGCGGCTGCAATGGGAGAGGACGCGGAAGCGGGCAAATAGCTTGGGCGTCAGGCAAAGCCAAAAGGATTTCATGAAATATAAAATCGACGAACAGTTCAAGCCGCTTGATTTGCTGGGGCACAAACCGGTAAACCGCGCAAAGCTCGCCGCAAGCAACATTTTTCTGAAAAATTTTTTCACCCTGACAAAGCGCAAGGGCGGAATAGTTTACAAGCGCTATCGGCTTAAAAGCTTTGACGGAAAGCATTTCGATACGCACACCTTCGTGCCGCGCGAGAAAAGCGACGGCGTCACGCCCTGCCTGATTTATTTTCACGGAGGTGCTGCCTTTTTATCGTCTGGCGCCCGCTTATCCCTTTCCTTTCGGCTTCGAGGACTGCTACTCCACGCTTAAGTGGGTAGTCAGACACGCCGAAGCGCTCAAGGTGGACAGCGGCAAAATAGCCGTTATGGGAGATAGCGCGGGCGGAAATCTTTCCGCCGCCGTTTGTCTCAGAAACAGGGACGAAAATTTTTGCGAAATAAAATTTCAGTCGCTTATTTATCCCGTAACCGACGACTCCATGGATAGTCCGTCCATGCAAAAATATGTGGATACACCCTGCTTCAATGCGGTTCTCAACAAAGAGATGTGGGAAATGTATCTGAAAAACGGCTATTGCGGCATGAAGGACTATGCCGTGCCGTTGAGGGCGAAATCTCTGGAAAATCTTCCGCCCGCGCTTGTGGAGCTGGCAGAGTTTGACTGCCTGCACGATCAGGGCAAGGCATTTGCTCAAGCTCTTTCGGCAGCGGGAAACGAGGTGACGCTTTTTGAAACCAAGGGTACGCCGCACGGCTACGAGGGCATTTTGAACAGCACGGTCGCAAAGGAATGTATGGATTTGCGAGTTAAGCTTTTGAGACAAGCCTTCGGTATGAGCGAGGAAAAAAAGACCGAAAATGAATGAATTTCAGAACGGAGCGGAAACGTTCCGTTTTATTTTGCTTCAAAGCGTCATTAAAAATTTTTTTATAAATATGTTTAAATAAGAGTCGATTTTCAAACGGTTCGACGTCACTGCTCAATGTTCTCGAAAGTTCGTTAAAATACGACAAAAATTTTCAAGAATATATGTAGTTTTTTCGTGGCGCGGGTGTTATAATGGGAGGGTAGTTTTTTTGGAAAAAAAGTTTCGTTTAAAGGATAAATTTAATTTCTCCAGAGCAAGAATACTGAAAATTTGCGCTTATACATTGTGTTTGATTGCTTCCATAGCGCTTTTGGCAGGACTGAACTTTCAACCCTTTGCAGCGGCGGTAAACAACCGAAAAATCCCCATTTATTGCGTGGACAGGAGCGACAACAAGGTTGCCATCACTTTCGACGCGGCTTGGGGAGCGGACAAAACGCAGAAAATTCTTGACGTATGTCATCGCTACGGCGTAAAAGCAACGTTTTTTCTCGTGGGCTTTTGGATAGACAACTATCCCGAAATGGTGAAAAAAATCGATGAAATGGGTCACACCATAGGTACGCACAGCGAAACCCATCCCAAGATGGGAAGCTTGTCCGCAGAAAAAATCACCGAAGAGCTGTCGAGCAGCATGAAAAAAATCACCGATATAACCGGCAAAGAGGTCAAGCTGTTCCGTGCGCCCTTCGGGGACTACAGCAACCGACTTTTGGAGGTTGCCGAAGGCATGGGGCTGTCCACAATCCAGTGGGATGTGGATTCGCTTGATTGGAAGGGCATCAGTGCGGTAGAGCTGGCCGGCCGCGTGCAGAAAGCGGGCAGCGGCTCGATAATCCTGTGCCACAACAACAGCGAGCATATTGTTGAGGCGCTGCCGATAATATTTGAGGCTTTGAATGCAAAAGGACTTGAATTCGTCACGGTTGACAGCCTCATATATTACAAGGATTTTTATATCGATCATGCCGGGAAGCAGATTCTCAATGCGCCTGTTTCCTGATTTGGTAAACAATTTGAAAAATTTTCAACACACATTAAGGAGGATTACTTTTTATGTACGACAATACCAACGTCAGCCCGACAAATCGTGTGACGCTGACGGGAAAAATTTCAAGCGAGCCCAAATACTCGCATGAAATTTACGGCGAAGCCTTTTACGAATTTTCGCTAGAAGTCAAAAGGCTGAGCGACATGGCGGACACGCTGCCCGTAGTGGTCAGCGAAAGACTGCTGCTGTGCTGCGAGGTCAAGGTGGGCAAAAACGTAACGGTAGTGGGGCAGCTGCGCAGCTACAACAAGCTGGTGGAGGACAAAAGCAGGCTCATGCTCAATGTTTTTGTCCGCGATATCTTCGAAGCGGACAGAGCGTCTGTTCCCAACGCAATCGAGCTGCACGGCTTTTTGTGCAAGCCGCCCGTTTTCCGCACGACGCCTTTCAATCGGGAGATATGCGACATTTTGCTTGCCGTAAACAGAGCCTACAACAAAAGCGATTACATACCCGCAATCGCGTGGGGACGCAATGCGAGATTCGCAAAATATTTGTCTGTAGGCGAGGAGATAGAAATAACGGGCAGGCTTCAAAGCAGAGAATATCAGAAAAAAATATCCGAAGACGACATAGTGACAAAGGTGGCTTACGAGGTGTCGATAAGCAAGATAGACGTCATCGGGGCGGCTTTCAAAACGGGAGATTTCAAACGCAGGTTCGATCCCGTAGAAGCAAATCAGTCTTACGGGCTGGAGCGCGGAGGCGTGGAAATAGGCGGCTGACATGACCATTGGCAAGGAGCGGACAAAAGTCCGCTCTTTTTTGATTGCTTTCGGGTAACACAATTTTGGTTTATTCCATATTGTGAAATGTAAGCCCAAACGGCTTCGACGATAATTATCAGAGGAGGTAAAAAAATGTTCAACGGGTTGTTCGGCGGCGGTTGCCCCAACGAAGACGCAGGCATGAACAGCTGCGGCGGCGGCTGCAACTGCACATGGATTATACTTATCGTTCTGTTCCTTTGCTGCTGCTGCGGCAAAAACAAGAGCTTCAGCCTGTGCGTAAATCCTTGCTGCCTGATACTGATGTTTGCGCTGCTTTATTGCTGCGGCGGCATCCGTTTCGGCAAGGGCTGCATGTAAACATAGCCGAAAAGGCGGAGTTTTCTCCGCCTTTTTTCTTTTTCCGCAAAAAATATGAATTTGTTTCGGGTTTTTTCCGAAAATTTGTCTGCGATTATTGTATTTTTTTATTTTTGGTGGTAATATACTTTCAGGTCGTATCGGAATTTCCGAGCGATACTTTGTTTTATCTTTTTTGACAAAAAAGAAGTCTGCGACCTTAAAAGGCGCAGAACGGAGAACTCAAATGGCAGACAGGTCAAAAAAATCCTTTCACGTGGCAATGTACGGCATCATGGCGGCGACGATATTCGTCGCGATGTTTATCGACAAGGCATTAAGCTCGTTTTTGCCCATTTCGATGGCTGTGGTGGTGCTCATTGCGACTTTTTCTTTTTGTCTGGTTTTGAACGATTGGCTCATGGGCTTTGTATCGGGCGCGGTTTTCGGGCTTGCGTCGTGGGTCAAGGCGATGATTTTCGGCGAGGCAATCACGATAAACCCGCTTGTTTCGCTGCTTCCCAGATTGTTTGTGGGTATTTCCTGCTTTGCGGTGTACAGACTGGTGCTGTGGCTGATCAAAAAATGCCGGAAAGAAGAAAAATTTCTTGCGGCTGACAAAAAGCAGAAATGGTGGAGACAATCAGGCGCCATGATGGTCGGTATTTTCGTGGGGCTTGTGGTCAATACCGTGCTGTTTCTGACCGCCACCAATTTGTGCAAAAAATTTCTCGGTCAGGAATACACCGGACTTCTCGCGATTATAAAGGTTGTGCTTTTTACCAACATACTGCCCGAATATCTCATTTCCATTCTGGCTGTGCCCCAGATTGTGCTTGGCGTCAGACGGGGACTCGGTCTCGGCATCGAAGCGAACAAATCCGTCGAAAGGACGCCGGACATGCAAAAGAGTGAAATTCAGACCGCAGAAAGATAAAACATACGGAGACAATTTATGATTATCGCCGCCGATATTGGCAACACTAACATCAAAATAGGACTATTCGACGGAAACAAGCTGGTAAGAAGCTGGAGAATTTCGACGGACGTGCATCGCACGTCGGACGAACACGGCTCCATTTTGAAGCAGCTGTTTTTTACCGCAGGAATAGACGCGGACTGCATTACCGGCGGTATAATCAGCAGCGTTATTCCCCAGCTCAATTATACCATCATGCACATGATGGAGTATTATCTCGACGTTATTCCGATAGTTGTCGGGGCGGGGATAAAGACGGGGCTCAACGTCAGATACGAAAATCCCAAGGAGCTCGGCAGCGACAGGCTGATAAACTGCGTCGCCGCCGCAAAAAAATACGGCGCGCCTTTCGTGCTTATAGATTTCGGCACGGCAACCACGTTCAACGTCGTGAACGAAAGCGCTTGCAAGCTCTACGGCAAAGCTGCCGGAGGTGGAGCTAAAGCCCCCGCAGCGGGTTATAAACGCCGGCACCGTCAAGGCAATTCAGAGCGGCATAGTGTGCGGCATGGCGGGACAGGTGGAGTATATAATAAAACGTATAAAAAAAGAAACGGGCTTGCCCGACTTAAAGGTCATCGCGACAGGCGGGCTCAGCGAGCTGGTGCACCAGGTCAACGGCGACCTGTTCGACATTATGGACCGCGAGCTTTCGCTGGAGGGGCTCAATATCCTTTACCACTTGAACAGCGGAGCGGTTTAATCTTTTTCGGGAAAAACTATGGATTTCAAGCTTGTAAGCAAATACAAGCCTACGGGTGACCAGCCGCAGGCAATAAAAAGCCTTTCCGAAGGTCTCGCAAACGGTCTGCGCACGCAGGTGCTGAGAGGAGTTACGGGCAGCGGAAAGACTTTTACTATGGCGAATATTATCGCCGAGACCAATCGTCCCGCGTTGGTCATCTGCCACAACAAGACTCTTGCCGCGCAGCTATGCAACGAGTTCAGGGAGTTTTTCCCGGAAAACAGAGTTGAGTTTTTCGTTTCCTATTACGATTTTTACATGCCGGAGTCGTATATACCCTCGCG
>URVX01000084.1 GCA_900551395.1 uncultured Subdoligranulum sp.
TTTTATTTTGGAAAGAGCTTTGAAATGCTCCGTTTCGCGGTGTCTGTTCGGGCTTTCCTCGTCTGTCCAGCTTTCCAGAAGCATCACCTGCGCATAGTTGTCGATGGGGAGAAGAAATTTGTATTCCTGTTGCCGTTTTCCATGCGCGTTTTGCGCACAAGGTCGATTTGAGTGACTGCTGCGAGAAACTCCTGTCTTTTGTTTCCTTTTATTGTATAAGTAACCAACAAATTTATATTTCCGTTCATATTATATCCTTTTGTTTGTAAAGCTTACCAGTCTATTTTACAACAAAAAAACGATTTGGCTTAGACGGCGCAGGACAATTTTCGTGAATTTTTGGTTTAAACGAAGACGCTGCGCTGTATTCCGAAAATGTTTTTGTAGCTTTTCTGCGCGAAAAAGAAAAATGAGTTAAAAGACAACAAATGACTAAGCGAAGGTTACTGCTCAAACAAAAGTAAGTGCGCGGCATTAAGCTGTTTATACGGAACATCTTTTAGACAAAAGAAAGCAGAGGAATACGGCGTTGTGTTTTGGAAAATGTAAATGATTTTGATTTATGTGATTTAATTTCTGAATATGAGGAATTTTTAGCGGCTTTAAATGAAAAAGAAAGGCATGAGTGATTTTGCCTTTCTTTTATATTAAATGTCTTTATTTTCGATTTTATATGAATTGATACAAAGAATAAGTATTCTTTGGATTATCATTAAGATTAGCGTTGAAAATAAAATCGTTGTTACTAAAATGATAACAACTATAGATATTTCTGCATTTGCAAATAATTGTGAAATGCTTGAAACGCTCCCTAAGTCGCTTTTGGATATTGCTTCTAAAACGAAAATAGATATTGCAAATGCGGGATTTAAAAAATCTGTGCAGCTTAGTAATAGTGCTGAAAGTATGATGCTTAAAATTAGTCTTTTGAAGTATCTCATTGTTTTTCTCCCTTATGTGTTTTTTTGAATTATTTTTTATCTACGTATTTGGATTTTAAATATTGAAAAAAATCTTCAAGTTGTCTTTTGCCGTCCTCGTCTAAGCTGTTGTAGTCGTCTATTATTTTTTGTTCTGCTTCTTTTCTTATTTTTGCAAATTCGTTTTCTGCGGTCTGAGTTTCGTTTCCTGTTAAAATGTAGTCTATTGATACGTCGAAAATTTTTGCCATTTTTTCAAGATATTTTGTTGATGGTTGTCTATTTTTTATTATCCATTCAGTTAGTCTTTGTGGAGTTGTATTTATTCTTTTTGCAAGTTCTGCTTGTGTCATATTTTTTTGTTTTAATAAATTTTTAATTCTTTCTCCGCTGGTCATTTTATCTCCATAAATAAAACTAATTCAATTGGTGATTTATAAACAAATAATATACCATAAATAGATTATTTTGCTTGACAATCATTTATTTAAGTTATATAATGTACTTGTAAAACATGAGAGGCAGTTATTCCAAGTCATGAGTTAGAACAAAAATAACATAAAGACAAGAAAAAGTCAAGCCGTGAAACGGCAAAGGGAATGTAGATAAAAAAAGCGTCACCACACGCAACGGTATCAAGTCGTCGATAAGTCTGACTCCCGTCGGAGTAAAAATTTTGAGAGAAAACAACGAGGCGGTGCGCGAGGGGATTCGCAAACGCTTTTCCAAAGCCATGAGCGAGGAGGAGTTCGACGAGCTTATGGACTTGTCCAAAAGGCTGACCGCGATTTTGTCTAAGGTGATCCCCGAGGACACCGCCGCAGTAAAAAGAAACGAAGCGAGGCTCAAAACCGAGCTCAAATTGAAAGCCGAATAATAAAATTAAAACGGAGCCGACTACGGCTCCGTTTGATTTATTCGTAAAACAATATGTCGGCATAGGTAGGTATAGGCCACACCTTTCGGGACACGATTGTCTCCAGACTGTCGGCTGCGGCGCGCAGCGAGTCCATCGTATCCTTGATTTTGTCTCTGAAAAACACGCATCTGTCGTAAGAGGAGGCTATCCCTTGCATTTCGGCTGTCTGCGTCTCCAGCTTTTCGATGTCGGAGAAAAGCTCGCAAACAAGCGCGTCGGTTTTTGCAAGCTGGATTTTCTGCACCTCGCCGTAGCTTTTGCCTGCGGCGTTGAGCTTTTCGATGTCCCGCGCCAGCTTGTCCTCCCACTCCATGCAGGCGGGAAGTATTTCGCGCTTTGCCATCATGAGCATGGTGCGCGCTTCGATAAGGGCGGTTTTCTCGTAATTGTCAAGATAAATGGCGCGTCGGCTTTCAAGCTCCTTTTTGTTCATGATTCTGAATTTTTCAAAAAGCGCGACGTTTTTGGGCGCCAACAGCGCGTCGTAAGCGGTTATGCTGTTGTCTATGTGCACAAGACCTCTTTTTTCCGCCTCCCTCGCCCATTCTTCCGAATAGCCGTTGCCGTTGAAAACTATGCGCTTGTGCTTTTCGTAAAACTCGCACGCCAGATTTTTGGCTTCTTCCCGGATATGTTCCTTGTCCGCCTTTTCCAATCTGTCCGACATGCGGGAAAGCATTTCCGAAACTGCGGCGTTGAGCACCACGTTGGGAGTGGAAAGTGTGGCGGAGCTGCCCACCATACGGAATTCGAACTTGTTGCCGGTAAAGGCAAAGGGAGATGTGCGGTTGCGGTCGGAAAAATCCTTTCCTATGTCGGCGACGAAGCTCACGCCCGTGTTGAGACGCTGCTTTTCGTGAGCGCCCACTGCGGCATGTGAAATCAGACCGTCGAAAAGCTGCTGCATATCCTCCCCGATAAAAGCCGAGATAATCGTAGGGGGCGCTTCGTGTCCTCCGAGACGGCTTTCGTTGCCGAGAGTAGCCGCGCTCATGCGCACAAGGTCGAAGTATTCGTCCAGCGCGGCAAGAACCGCGGTGAAGAACAAGAGGAACGGATAGTTCTGCGCGGGGTTTGCACCCGGCTTCAAAAGATTGAGTCCCTTGTCCGTGCAAAGCGACCAGTTGTTGTGCTTGCCGCTGCCGTTGACGCCGGCAAAGGGTTTTTCGTGGAGCAGGCATGAAAGCCCGTGATTGTCCGCCACCTTTTTGAGCGTTTCCATAATCAGCTGATTCTGGTCGGTGGCTATGTTCGCCGTGCAGAAAATCGGAGCAAGCTCGTGCTGCGCCGGCGCCACCTCGTTATGCTGGGTTTTTGCCGTTATGCCCAGCTTCCACAGCTCCTCGTTCAAATCCGCCATAAAGTCGCTTACGCGATCCTTTATTGTGGCGTAATACTGGTCGTTTTTTTCCTGACCTTTGGGGGGCATTGCGCCGAAAAGCGTTCTACCGGTGAATTTAAGGTCGTCGCGGCGGTTGTAGTCGCGTTTGTCAATCAAAAAATATTCCTGCTCGCCGCCTACGTTTGCAGTCACGCGGTCGGCGTCCACGCCGAGCAGCTTCAAAAGGCGCAGTCCCTCGCGGTTGAGCGCTTCCATAGACCTGAGCAAGGGCGTTTTTTTGTCCAGCGCTTCTCCCGTATAAGAGCAGAACGCGGTGGGAATACACAAAATTCCCGCGCCGTCGCGGGATTTTTTGATAAAGGCGGGGCTGCTGCAATCCCAGACGGTGTATCCCCGCGCCTCGAAGGTGGCGCGTATTCCGCCCGACGGAAAGCTGGACGCATCCGCTTCGCCCTTGCGCAGATTGCTGCCCGTAAATTCCAGCACCGTTCTGCCTTCCTTGTCTATGGAAATAAAGCTGTCGTGCTTTTCCGCAGTCGTGCCGGTGAGCGGCTGAAACCAATGGGTGTAGTGCGTTGCGCCCATGTCGCCCGCCCACTCCTTCATTGCTTTAGCCACCTTGTTGGCAAGCTCCTTGTTGAGCGTTTTGCCCTGCCCGATGACTTCCTTTAATTCATTGTAGGTCTCCTGCGGCATATATTTTTGCATTGTGCTGTCGTTAAAAACATTGCAGCCGAAAAAATCCGTTATTTTTTTGCTTTCCGTTATTCTCATAGACAATGGTCCTTTTTTGCGGTATTTGTCGCTTATTTTCGATGGAAATTATTATAATACCCCGACGGCTGAAAATCAAACAAAATATGAATATTTTTCATTTTTATTTTTCCGAGACGGCGGCGCGGATATTCAATCCCCGAATGCCAGCTCCGCCGCCCGTCTGATGTGCGTGTTGTCGATGGTTTCGGGCAGAACAAGATTAAACGCGAAATAGGGGACGTTTTCGGAGGAGTGATAGGTGCGGCGGAATTTCGCAGTGCTCAAATCCTGCCCCGAAGCATAACGAAGCGCGCCCGTTTCGTGGTCTGCGGTGACAATGAGCGCCGTATTTTCCGGTAGATTTTCGTACACCGCCTTAACCGCGTCGTCAAACTCCGTCAGCTGTTCTATCATGCCGAATAGGTCGTTTGCATGGCTGCGCTTGTCTATGCGGCTGCCCTCCGCCATAAGAAAAAATCCGTTCTCGTTTTCGGACAAAAATTTCAACGCGAACAGACATGCGTCGGCAAGAGAGATTTCTTCGTCCTTTTCGCCTATTTCCACGTTGGCAAACAGCTTGCGCGCGTTAAGGTCAAGCTGCGCGCCCTTTAAGACGTATGAGTAGCCGTTTGCCTCTATTTCGCCTACAAAAGGCGCATAGTCTGCTTTCCCCTCGCCGATAAACAGCGTCACGCCGCTTTCCGTCTGGCTTTTTATTATGTCTGCCTTGTCGTTTCTGTTGTCCGCGTGCGCGGAAAAGGCGGCGGGAGTGGCTCCGGCAAGCGTTTCTGTGGCGATTATTCCCGTAGCTTTGCCGAGAGCTGCCGCGTATTCCGTCATAGTCTGCAGGTTTTTTCCGCCCGCTCTTGCTATTTTCCCGTTTGCCGTTTTTACTCCCGTCGACATTGCCGTTGCAGCCGCAGCGCTGTCGGTGGGCAAAAAGAGCGCTTTGGAACGCGTCGACACCTCTCCGGAGGAGGTCTCCAGACCGCGCGTCAGAAACAATCCCTCGCCGGTAGCCGCTTTTTTGTAAGCGTCTGCCGCAGCGATATGCGCAAACCCCATGCCGTCGCCTATCATGAGCACAAAGCTTTTTGCTTTTCCGACAACGTCGCCCGCCTCCAAAGATGGCGTCGACGCCTTTCGGAAAACAAAAATGCCGAGACAAAGACAGCCGAAAGCTATTGCCACGGCGAGGATAACCGCCGTCAAACGCAGCAAAGTCTTTTTTATGTCCGTTTTTCCGCTTTTCACGGCTTTATTTTAAATCAAATCACGTCAAAACGCAAGAAAACCGCGAAAATCAGTCTCTTAAGTCAAGATTTTTTACAAAATGCTTTCAATCAATCATTGCCATTTGTACCGATATGTGTTAAAATTAAGACAAGCTTAACGGCGGGGAGCAATTTTATGGATTTCAAACAGAGAACGAGAGAAATTAGAAGACTGACGCTCACTTGCATAGCAAGTCTCGGCGTCGGGCACGTCGGCGGAAGCCTTTCCATAGCGGAGGCTTTGTCGGTGCTTTATTCCAAACACATGAGCTTTGACCCCAAAAATCCCGATATGGAGGGTCGTGACAGACTTGTTCTGAGCAAGGGGCACGCGGGTCCCGCTCTGTACGCCACGCTTGCCAGCTTCGGGTTTTTCGACAAGGAGGAGCTTAAAACTCTCAACAGG
>URVX01000085.1 GCA_900551395.1 uncultured Subdoligranulum sp.
CGTCTCTTTCTCTTTGAGTCTGAGCACGCATTTCATCCGCATACGACTCGACCTGCTTTATCCCCTCCGACGCGATTGAGCTGCGCGCAAGGTTGCGCGCCAAAGCGTCGTTTTCTTTTTCGCGTTTGGTCTCCGTTTCCTCACGGTCTATGTCAATCAGCTGCTTGACCGCCTCCGAAAAGGCCTTGTCCTTCAACGTCTGCTGCTTTTTTATTTTTTCCGACGTATCGCGGCTTATTTTTTCCGCCGCCGCCTGCTTGTCCGCCGACAATGAAATTTCGGCTTTTTTTCTGAGCTGCTCGTCGGACGGCGTTTCGTACTCTATTTTGCTCAGTCCGAGAGACTGAGGCATATCCGTTTCCGGTTCGATATAAGTTTCGGAGTACCTTTTGTTTATGGTATCGAGCTCTTTTTTGTAGCTTTCGTATTGTTTTTTGATGTTGTCCGTATCCGTCATAATTTTTCACCTCAAAAATATTCTTTTTCCGCTTTTTTGTCTCTGACGACAAACAGACAGTCCGCGTCCGCGAAGCACGCCGCGTCGCAGTAGCATATCGGACGCTTCTCGCCCGCCTTGAAATCCGCGGAGTTCACCTCGACAACGCTTGCCAGTCCGTTTTCGGCAAGCAAAAGTCCGATTTTGCCGTCCGCGCTTCGAAACGCGTCCTCCATGCCTTTGAAAGAAAACCGAGAGCCGTTTAAATAAAGATTGCTTTGTCCCTGCACTGCAATCACGGAATCGCCGCCGTCGTCCGTCAGAACGCGCACCTTCAACGCTTTGTCGGAGAAAGCCAGCTCAACGGCCGTCTCCTGCGACACGGAAACGGTCTGCCCCGAAAAATCCACAACCGACCTGAACAGCTTTTTGTCCCGCACGAAATACAATGCCCCCGCGCCTTGCGAAAGCGGCATAAAGCAGAAATCGGTAGCGTTCGACACAAGAGTCACTGCCGAAGCCTGAGCAAAAACGCTTCTGCACAAAACGTCGCCGCCCCTCAAGTAAAACAACGTAAGACTGCCGGTATCCGCCAGCGCTATTCTGTCCGACTTGAAAGAAAATCTCTTGACCTCCGTCAAGGATTCGTCCAGCACAAGCGTCTCTCTGCCTGCGGAAACCGCGAAAAAGCGCTCTCCGCCGAAATTGCAGGACGCGGCGGCGGGAAAACCGTCCGGACGCAGGCAGCCGGAAAGCGCAACGGCTGCCGAACAAAGAACAAACGCGCTATCTCTGTTTACAAAGCATATTTCCAGCGTATGCTCGCCCGCCCCGCAATAAAAGCTCCTTCTTATGCGGTCGGAATATTTTATCGACGAGCACATCCTCGCCAGCACCGCGCCGTCGGCAACCAGGCTGACCTCGCACGCCCTTTCCGCGCCCGCGTTCAAAAACAAATCCAGCTCGACGCTGCCGCCGCGCTCACAAAAAAAATCCGCCGTAAGTCTGTGCTCGCCGTTTGGCAGCGCGACCTCGCCGAAGCTGCGGAGCAGCGTTCTGACCGAGCCGACGGCTGCGCTTCGGTTTTCAAGCCGTTCCTCTATTTCCGAAATTTTCAGCGCAAGGCTTTTTTCGTTGTTCATAAATCAATACTCCCTGAAAACAAGCTGCGGGCGCGACACCTTCATTTTGTCGGTTTCCGCGCTTATGGACAGCCTGAAAACTCTGCCCGACACGTTGAAAGGCACTTTCTGCTGCCTTGACGAGCCTCTCACAAATCTGTAATGCTCCTCGCCGTCCGCCTCCACGCACAATGTTACGTCGTATTCGGTGTCAATCAAAGTGTAACGCAAAAGCTTTTTTCTGTCCGCTCCGTCCAAATCCGTCCGGGGACACACCCAGCGCTTGGGCATGGCTTCGCCGAAAACGCTTCCTCCGTTGTCGTAGATTGCCACGCGCTTTTCGTTTCTGAAGCAAGCCAGCAGAAAATTTTTTTCCGGCGCGTTCACCGCCGCAAGAGACGCGACGTCCACTCCGCGCGCAACCGACACGCTGCCGTCGGACAAATCCACCTGTACAATCGCATTGTTCACGAAATCTCCCTTTTCGCACATCACCCTGCGTCCGTCTCGGAAATTCAGCCTGCACGCGAGAAAGTATTTCCCGCCGAAATAAGCCGCGCAGGCGTGGGAGTTGTCCGCCCCCTCGAACAACCCGGAAAGTCGGTCGAGAATTTTTGTTGTGCCGCTGCCGTCGAAGTCGAACAACCCCTGTTGGGTAAGAAACAATATTCTGTCGCCGCACACGCACACCGTATCGCCTATTATTCTGTCGCTGGAAACAAACAGGTGCATGAGCGAAAACCTCGACTGGTCGCCCGTCGCGTAAAAACGCGTTATTCCGTAGCTTCTGAATACGTATACGTAATTGAAAAAGCTCAGAACCCTGAGCAGCGCGCCGTTTTCGTCCGCCATTTCCACATACCCCGCTTCGTCGAGGGATATGTTCCAGTTTGTCGGGTCGAGGTCGTCGGAAAACCAAAGCGTGTTCAAGGTGTCGGGGCAGGTTGCGAACAGTCTTTCGCCGTGCACGCAAATGCTTGACAGCGCGGGCGCGTCGTCCACGACGGAGGGAGTGTCCACGCCGTTGTACACACGCATTTTGTCCTTGCCAGAACAGAAAATCATGACGTCCTCTCCGTTGAGTCGATAATTCAACGCCTCCGGCGTTTCCTCGAACTGTCTTTCGTCAACGAGCGACACGCCGAGATCCAACCCGTTGACATATATATTGTAAAGCCGCTTATCCTCCGAAAGCAGCAGAATCCTGTCGTCGTTTTTGCGTGTGGGATTGTCAAAACGCTTGTAGTACCACACTTTTATTATCGCCTTGCCGCCTATCGTCACCTCCGTTTCGCTGCCGTCAAAGGGAAGCGTAAAGGCGGAAAAGCCTCCGCACTCCCTCAACGCGCCCGTCCTGCCCGTCAGGTTGTAGCTGATTTTGGCTGCGTTTTCTCCTACAAGAAAATCTTCAGAAACGGTATTCATGCCGCCGCCAAAGCTTTTGACGGAAAAAACTCTGTCCCGTCCGCTCAAGCCCTTTAAGGCGTTGCGATAAAACATCAGAACCACCTCCGCGCCTTCAACGAAACGGCGCCTTTTTTGCGCAATGCGATTTTAAGACTGTCCTTAAAGCGTCCGTCCCACAGCTGCGCTTCCTCGAACAGCCCGCACACAAAGGAGTATTCTGCGGCTGTGCCCAGCGCAATCACTCTTGCGGAAACGCGGCAGCTGCCCGTCTCCGCCTCGTCGAAAAAGGTTTTTTCTCCGGGACGGTAAAAATAAGTTACCTCCATTTCGCCTCTTTCCTTGACGAACAGTCCGTCGGGCAGGTGCGAAAAGCGCACGTCGCAGCCATATCCGTCCTTTACCCGGACAGCCTCCAGCATATCGCGCGAAAATTCGCCGTAAGGGATCGTGCCGTCCTCCGAAAAAACCTTTTCTGTCTTTTTCAGCGGCAGATAATCGGTCGCAAGCTGATTAAGCACAAATTCGGCGCAGTCCTTTAGCAGCTTCAGACGCTTGTCGGCGCTTAGCTCCGCCTCCACTAATGCTCTGTCCGCGTCTTTACAAAAAACCTCCTCGTTTACGTCCAGCTGCAAAAACACCGCGGCAAGACGCACAATATCTTTTATTTTCATTTAGCCTCCTTAAAAGCCGGACTATCAAACCGATGCAGCGCGGCGCATAGCTTCGTTTTCGACTCGCGCATTGTGTTTGTCTATTTCCGCCAGCAGCCTGTCCGCGTTTTCCGCTCTCGTTTTTCTCACAAGCTCCACTGTACGCGCATTGAGTCGGTTTGACGGCACGGCAAGACAAAAAGTGTTTGCCCCCTGCTTCCGGTTGTGCACCTCAAGTCTGCGGAAAAGTCCGTTGTAGACAATAAAATAGCCGTCGTCTATTTCCTTGAGCCGCGCCGCGATATCCAATACGTCGTTCTCTATGAGAGTAAAATGCTTTTGCATATCCGACCTCCTTTAACAAAATCCGCTTCCGCCCTTATTCCGACCTCCTTTGCGGGGCGGATGCTTTGCCCGCGCTTAAAGCGCGGGCGCGGGACAAAATGCCTTTACGCTTCCTTTATTCCCGTTATCAGCCCCTGTCCCATAGGCTTTTCGCACAGCAGGTCGGCGTATTTCACAAGCGTGGCGGTGTAAACCGGCTTGTTTGCCACCTGCTTCAATACTCTGCCGTCGTCTCCCTCCAGCCATCTCCAGTCGCACAGCTGATGCAGAGTGAACTCGGAGGTGTTGAGAATATACATATTGCCCTCGGGAGCGAAACGGTCGGTAACAACGGGTATGCCGTTGTAAGAAATTGCCTTAAAGCCGCCTTCAAGGTTCATGATGTCCACGTTTGTGCGGTTTTGGGCGAGATATTTTTGATAAGCCCTTCTCACGCCGCTGCTGCAGACGATGAAATCCGCCGTCGAGCCGGACACGTCCTCCATTTCGTCGATGACCTTTTGAATGGTCGCGTCGTCAATGGCTCCGCTTGCGGCAGTCACGCTTTTGGGCGAAAGCCATTTGTTTTCGCTGCGCTTCAAACCGTAAAGGTACTCGGACTGCGAAAAAACAGCGCCGAGACCGGTTATTTCCTTGTTGTAGCTGCCCTGAACGGTTATTACGTCGTCCTCTTCCACGGTGTCGGCGGCAATCGCAGCTCCCGACAGGGTAATTGTTTTCGCCGTTCTGTCCACGACGGTTATTCTTCTAGCCGTAACCTTTGCGGCGCCGTTCCCGTCCAGAACGTCCACCACCATGCCTTCCATTATGTTCTTTACTCCGTCCAGAGTGAGCGTGTTTCCGCTCGCCGCAGTTACCGTCGCCAGCACGCCGCTGCCGTCGCCGAAAAGCATTCTGCCGAAATTGAACTTGCTCGCCTATACAAGTCCCTCCATTTCGGCGTTGAGAAGATTGACAAACGCTCCGCTGTTGTTGGCAGACGCCCTCATTGCCTTGTCGGAAATTTCTATCGTTCCGTAAAGGTTCTTCAGCGTCAGCTGGAACTGTTGATAATTGTTGCCCGCGGCGGCAGGGAGCAAGCCGTCCTCCGTACCCGCGCCTATGCCGCCGTTTGCTCCGTAAGGCACGAGCTTGCGCACCTCCTTGCCCCAGACGTCGGTAGTGCTCTGTTTGATTTTTGCAAGCAGCGGATTGACCTGCGTGTTGAGCTGTTCGGAAACAACCCCCAGATACAGTGTTTTGAGCGCGTTTTCAGCGCTGCTTATTGTTACCATAATTCATATCTCCTTTTTTTTAATCAGACCAGTCAATTTCGGAAAAGAAAGCTTTTCGCCATTTCCGAAGCCTCCTCCAATGATTTGGGGCGGCGCTCCGGCGCGCGGCAAAACGCGCCTCCGCCGCCCATAACGGTGGGCGAGTCGGGGAAATTTTGCCTCCTGACGTACTCCGCAACGATTTTAGCCGTCAAAAGGCTGTCGTCCAGAATTCGCCCGAGAAGAAGAGACTGCTTTTCCCAATCCTGCCCATCGTGATTTTCCAGCAAGGGACCGATCTTCAAGTCGGGGTCGTC
>URVX01000086.1 GCA_900551395.1 uncultured Subdoligranulum sp.
GTCTTGAATTACCAAAAACCCGTAGATTTATTTAACTATTTTCTTTCTTTCTGTTGCACTTAG
Organism: uncultured Subdoligranulum sp.; assembly: GCA_900551395.1. GTDB lineage: Bacteria > Bacillota > Clostridia > Christensenellales > CAG-314 > CAG-314. Next base: position 64 of record URVX01000086.1, read on the forward strand.
TTTGACAATTCACCGTCATACGCTATTTTACAAAATCAGGCGAGAGTTATGTTTGACAGCTCCACTCCGTCCTTGTTGAGGCGTGCGTTCCAAAGATAACGCAAACCGACCAAGTCGTTGACCTCCGTTCTCGTAATTTCGTCGAAGGCTTTGCCCGCTACGGTCATGGAATATGTAAACTCCTTTGTTTCCTTGTCATACTCGAAAGTAAAGCTTGCGCTTATTTTGACGTCGGTAAAGGTCTGCGAGCCTTCTCCTTTAATCGCGGCAATATTCGAAGCGTCGTCGGACGCGCCGTCCATTCTGTTGACCGTGAAACCGTCTTCGGTTTTAACTATACCGAAACGTATTTCGTCGGCGTGCGTGAATTGCTCGCCGTTTTTGTAGTTGAACGCAAGAATAAACTGAGTGTAATCGTCCGTTTCGGTAAGCGCGGAAATGTCGAGGTCAAAAGAAAGAGTTGCCCTTTCTCCGTCCCAATCGTAATTTTTGTCAGTCTCTCCGAAATAAGTCGAAGCTCCCGTCTCGTTTTCTACGTCCTTTTTGAGAATAATTCCCTTCTGTCCCTGCACGCAGGCGCCGGCGTAAACATTAAACGCGCCGAAAACGTCTGTCGTGGTTCCGATTGCGGCAATGTCGCGCGTTTCCACATGTGCGGCGTCATTTGCGCAAACGCGCTTTTCGACTCCCTTGTTAAAGAAAGCGGCTGCCGTCTCCACTGTCCAGGCGCCGAAGCTGTGTCCCTTTGCGGCGATTACCCACGAATCCTTTTCTATCTCATTCTTACCCTCCGCGTCAGAAAAATACTTTCCGCATTCGGAACAGGTATAATAAGCGCTGTTGCCCGCCGCAGTGCAGGTTGCTTCAACTGCTTTGACTTCTATCAGAGTATGCTCGTGTCCGCATGCTGCAAGTCCGAAAGTAAGAGCAAGCGTCATAACGCATGCCATAGTAAACGTCAGAAACCTTTTCTTCTTCATAAAAAAATACTCCTTGGTGATTTTTTCCCGCAAAAAGCAGGATAGAACAATTATAGCACCCCCCCTGTCGGTGTCAAGGAAAATTAGGTGGATTTTTTGTTTTTATACCTTGAAAAGCTGCAAAAAAGCCCTTGCCGTGCTTTAGCAAGGGCTGCTTACCGTCGGGTATTAAAAAAACGTCGTTGCCGACGTCATTTCGGAAGTGATTAGTGAACAGAGATAACGCTCCAGTCTTTCTTCTTTCGGGTTTGCAGGTCTTTGTCTCTTCTTGAGTCCCTGCCTCTCAACTCTTTCTTTTTTAATGCACTTTCGCGCATATCGACTTCGAAAGCTTTTCAGCTCCCTAAAAGGAGGTGATCCAGCCGCACCTTCCGATACGGCTACCTTGTTACGACTTCACCCCAGTCATCGGTCTTACCTTCGGCAGCTCCTCCCTTTGCAGGTTAGGTCACTGACTTCGGGTACTCCCAACTCCCATGGCGTGACGGGCGGTGTGTACAAGACCCGGGAACGCATTCACCCCGACATGCTGATTCGGGATTACTAGCAACTCCAACTTCATGTGGGCGGGTTGCAGCCCACAATCCGAACTGAGACTATCTTTTTGAGATTTGCTCGCCTTTACAGGCTCGCTGCTCTTTGTAATAGCCATTGTAGCACGTGTGTAGCCCAAGACGTAAGGGGCATGATGATTTGACGTCATCCCCACCTTCCTCCGTGTTGTCCACGGCAGTCTGAACAGAGTTCCTAACTTAATATTGGCAACTGTTCATAAGGGTTGCGCTCGTTGCGGGACTTAACCCAACATCTCACGACACGAGCTGACGACAACCATGCACCACCTGTCTCCCTGTCTTCGAAAAGATGTTTACATTTCTGTATCCGTCAGAGGATGTCAAGTCTTGGTAAGGTTTTTCGCGTTGCTTCGAATTAAACCACATGCTCCGCTGCTTGTGCGGGTCCCCGTCAATTCCTTTGAGTTTCAACCTTGCGGCCGTACTCCCCAGGCGGGATACTTATTGCGTTTGCTCCGACACGGAAAGAGTCGATACTCCCCGCATCTAGTATCCATCGTTTACGGCGTGGACTACCAGGGTATCTAATCCTGTTTGCTCCCCACGCTTTCGAGCCTCAGCGTCAGTTAATGTCCAGAAAGCCGCCTTCGCCTCTGGTGTTCCTCCTAATATCTACGCATTCCACCGCTACACTAGGAATTCCGCTTTCCTCTCCATCACTCTAGCTCAACAGTTTTAAAAGCAGTTCCGTGGTTAAGCCACGGTATTTCACTCCTAACTTGTTGTGCCGCCTACGCTCCCTTTACGCCCAGTCATTCCGGACAACGCTCGCCACCTACGTATTACCGCGACTGCTGGCACGTAGTTAGTCGTGGCTTATTCTCGAGGTACCGTCATTCTTTTCGTCCCTCGCTAAAGAACTTTACAATCCGAAGACCTTCTTCCTTCACGCGGCGTTGCTGGGTCAGAGTTTCCTCCATTGCCCAATATTCCCCACTGCTGCCTCCCGTAGGAGTTTGGACCGTTTCTCAGTTCCAATGTGGCCGTTCATCCTCTCAGATCGGCTACCCATCGTCGCCTTGGTGAGCCGTTACCTCACCAACTAGCTAATGGGCCGCGAGCTCCTCCTATACCGCCTCAGCTTTTACCCCTCTCCGATGCCGGAATGTGGTCTTATACCGTATTAGCACAAATTTCTCTGTGTTATCCCGTTGTATAGGATAGATTGCTCACGTGTTACTCACCCGTCCGCCACTAGGCATATCTCTATGCCCCGTTCGACTTGCATGTGTTAAGCACGCCGCCAGCGTTCGTCCTGAGCCAGGATCAAACTCTTGAGTTTAATCTGACTTATTCTCTTTGGCTGTCTTGTTTCCTCAACAGCCGCCGGCGAATTCTCTCTTTATTGACTGTGTTTTTTTTCGCTATCTCTATTCACTTTTCAAGCTTCTCTCGCTCCCGCGTCCCCGCGACAGCCTATTTAGAATACCATATCCGTCTTTTAATGTCAATAAATTTCGTCAATTTTTTTCAATGAATTTTAAGTGAAATCCACGTGACACCAAAAAGTCAACCGAGATTGCATGCGTCCAGCACAGGCTGAAACCGAGCCATTTCGCTCTTGGCGTCGGCAATTTTCTGCGCCGCATCCTTCAAAAACTCCGCGTCCTTTATGCTGCCCGTGTTGATGTTGACGTTGTATATCGCGCTCCAGATGCACGCCAGAAGCATACGCCCGGCAACATAGCCGTCGGACACTACGTTTTTGTCGCCCCGCTCTATGCTCGTTTGAGCGAGAAACAAAAGCTTTACGCAAATATCCAGCGTGTCGAGAGGAGGACGGCACGCTTTTTTGCATGCCTCCGAAATGCCCAGCACGCGCGCAGCCTTCTCCTCGTCGGTTGACCTGGGCAGCTTGTAAGAATTTATCACTATTCCGAAAGCTTCGGCGTCGAGATCAATCAGCTTCAAAAGCTCGTCCTGAAAATTTTTGGCTAGGAGCACGGTTTTTACCAGCTCTTTGTCTACCTGCTGTTCTTTTTTAAGCATTTTGTTTGTCGTAACATTGCAAACCATCTGGATAAGTCCCGCCGCAATAGCGCCGTTGAGCGCCGCGCAGCCTCCGCCGCCCGGCGTCGGCTCCGAAGAATTGAGCTTGTCCAGAAAATCGGGTATGGCTAAGTCTCTCAGCATTCTTAAACTCCTTTTTTCCGCTCTATTATATAATTTCCCGCGCGGCAAGTCAATCGAAAACGACCTTTCCGTTATAACGCGAATTTGCAAAAAACGAATTTATTTTGCAGCAAAAAACATGAATTGATTGGCTGCCGTGAGTTTAACCGCGCAAGCCGCAAAAGCATAAAATAGCAATGAGGGCTTTGATACATAGTTTCCGCTATGTAAATTTTTCGGAGGTACATTCCATGAGCTGTTGTATTTTTCAATGTCTGCTCGGCTGCCGCTGCTGCAACCGGATCTGCTGTCACAGACGGCCGCGTCCCGTCTGCGCGCTCGGCAGCTTAAACTTCGTTCCGTCTGCGCCCCGCACCGTCGTGACGCAGGAGCTGCGCAGCGTTCAGGCAAATCTGTCTACGGGGGCGGGCGTGGTTCTTACGCCGGGCGAAACAATAGGATTTGATTCGCTTATTGCCAATCAAAATAAATTCGTTTTCTACGATTACACAACGGGCGAGCTGGTAATAAACACAACCGGCAATTTCCTTTTAAGCTGGTGGGTAGGCATTGCGGGAGCCGCCGGAAGCACGCCGTGCGTATCGGTATACCAGAACGGAGGAAGCATAGCCACCTCCTGTCTGCCCTCTTCTTCGGGTCAGCTCAACGGGTCGGCTGCAATCACAGTCGCTTTCGCGCCCGCAAGAATAAAGCTGGTCAATACAAGCCCCTTCAACGTAACGCTGTCAAACGGCGGAGTTCAGGCAGGTTTGGTGCTGACGCAAACTTATTGATACAAAAAGCCGCGTAACTTACGCGGCTTTTTCTGCAAAGCTTTCAGTCTACGGTTTTTAACGAAGCGTTCATATCGGTTTTTATAATTTTGCTGCACAGCAGCGCCATAACCACCGCGGAAAACAGCAGAGACAAAATTGCCGTGCCCAGCCAGGAGTACCAGTGCATATCGGCTATCGAACCGAAATCGACATATTCGAAGACGAATACGGAAAAGCCGTAGCCCAAGGGTATGCCCAGCGCCGTTCCGATAATTGACAATACCGTTATTTCACGGAATATATAGCCGCAGACCTCGTTGTTTTTGTAGCCCAACACCTTCAGTGTTGCGATTTCGCGCTTTCTTTCCTCTATGTTTATGTTTGTCAGGTTGTAAATAACAAGTATGCTCAGCAGCGCGGCGCAGACAATCAGCACCGCCGAAATGGCGGTCATTGAGCTTGTCGAGCCAGCCCCCTCCGTCTTTTCCAGAGCCACGCTGGAGTCGTAAAGCCCCAGCCCCGCAAAAACAAGCGCCGTAGAGCCGGCAATGGAAATAACCGTCAGAATAAAATTACGCGCATATCTGAACAGGTTGCGATAAGTGGATTTGTACTTGAAAGACATTTTTTTCCAAATAAAGCCGATGCGCTCCAAAAGAATTTTCTTTCCGGGCTTGGGCGATTTGGGGCGCAGAAGCGCGGCAGGCTTTTCCTTAGTCATGGAGGACACCACACGCCACGTAACCAGCAGCACGGCAGCCAGCATACAGAACACGGATATTCCGCCGAAGACCCACGAAATTTTGTTTGTGACGGGCGGCATACGAAACGCAAAGGAAAATGCGTTGCAAATCAAGTAAACAAGCAGATTGGTAATGCCCAAAAATCCGCACAACGAGCCGATAATACAGCTGAACATAGAGAAAAACAAGTATTTGAACATTATTTTGCCGTCGTCGTAGCCCAATGTTTTGTAGCACCCTATGGCAGACCGTTCCTCCTCGGCAAGC
>URVX01000087.1 GCA_900551395.1 uncultured Subdoligranulum sp.
TGAAGCTCCTGCAAATTTTTGCTGGATAACGTATCGCGAGCGGCGCATCGAATATGTAGGCAAAGGCAAGCATCTGCTTAAGCTCATTGTCGTCGGCAGGTGCAAGCAGCGTCATGTTGGGCAACGGCAAAAGAGCGGCTATGTCGAACAATCCCTGATGCGTCTGACCGTCTTCTCCGACAAAGCCCGCATGGTCGATTAGTAAAGTCACATTGAGCCTTTGCGTTGCCACGTCGTGCACTATCTGGTCGTAAGCTCGCTGCAAAAAGGTGGAATAAACGGCGAAAAACGGTTTGAAGCCGCCGGCTGCCAGCCCCGCGCCGAAGGTGACGGCATGCCCCTCCGCAATACCGACATCGAAAAATCTGTCGGGATATTTCTCGGCAAATCCTTCGAGCCCGACGCCCTGAGTCATGGCTGCGGAAATCGCCGTAACTCTTTCGTCCTGTCCGAGATTTATCAATTCGCGTCCTACTATTTCAGACATATTGATTTGCAAATCGTCGGTTTTGCAAGGCAAGGAATGATATTGGGACGGATTTTCTTCCGCTTCGGGAAAACCAAAGCCCTTTTTTGTAATAATGTGCAGAACGGTAGGCTTTTTGACGTTTTCCTTTATACTTTTAAGATAAGAAATCAATTCCTTTACGTCATGCCCCTTTATCGGTCCTACATATTTGATATCGAAATTTTCAAAATAAATATTCCTCAGGCAGGACAGCTTTATAGAGCGTTTTATACTCTTAAGAAATCTTACTACGGGCTTTCCTATCAAGGGAATTTTTCCAACCGTTTTTTCAAGTCCGCTCTTGAATTTGAGATACCCTTTCCGAACTCTCACGCGGGAAAGGTTGCGGGTTGCGCTGCCGACGTTTTTGCCTATAGACATATCGTTGTCGTTGAATACGATAAGCATATTGGTGCCGTCTATGCTGTTTAGTCCTTCATAAGACAGCCCGCCGGTCAGAGCGCCGTCGCCCACTACGCACACGACGGAAAAATCCTCGTGCTTGAGGTCACGCGCTTTTGCAAGTCCGAGTCCGGCAGAAATCGCAGTGCTTGCGTGTCCCGTGCCGAAGCAGTCGTATTCGCTTTCCGTTATATCGGGGAAGCCGCTCAGCCCGTCCTTTTTTCTCAGCGATGAAAATTCTCCGTAACGCCCCGTCAAAAGCTTGTGCACATAACACTGATGTCCGACGTCCCAAACGATTTTGTCCCGAATATCAAAAACGTAGTGAAGCGCCACAGTGAGCTCCACTACTCCCAAATTGCTTGCCAAATGCCCGCCGTTTTGATTTACGGTTTTTATCAGCTCTTCGCGAAGCTCGTCGCACAAGGCGGGCAATTGCTTTATATCAAGTTTTTTAAGGTCCGACGGACTTTTGATACCTTCCAGAATCATCAATTTTTGCTGAACACCGATAAAATCTTGGCAACGCCCAGAACTATCTGACCGGCTTTTGTCAAGCCCAGCTTTTTACCTATTGCTTTTCCCGTTATCATCAAAGCCGCAATAATCGTACTGCAGGCTACGCTGGCGATAAGATTTATTCTGCTGTCGGAAATAGCCATGACGGTTATAATCGCCGCGCCGCACGCGCCGCTAATAATTCCGCATATATCGCCGATTATATCCGAACAGACAGAGTTTACGACGTCTCTGTTTTTTGCTATTCTGACCGCCATTTTCGCTCCCTTGACCTTGCGGGCAGCCATAGCGAGAAAGGGCTGTATATCGCACGACGTGGCGGCAACGCCGATAACGTCTGCGACAATACTGATAAGAACTATCACCAATATAAGAATATATGCTATGAATATGGTTTTGAGTGACAGTCCGGCAACAACCAGCTCGGACAAAATACCGAAACCGAAAGACAAAAACAAGGTTATAATCAAAGATTTGACAGGCCAAGGCACCTTTTTGCCCTTTTTCTTTTTCGACTTATCCTGATTTTTGGTTTTGTCCTTGTTTTTTTCGGCAGAGTCGCTTACGACGGCAACTTCTGTCGGATTTTTGCCGTCCGCCTCTTGCGAAGGAGGCTCATCCGCCTGATTTTCCGCAACTTTCTTCAAATCGTCTTTTTTAGTTTTCATTTTATTATAAAAAATTCTAAGCCTTTCGGTTTAGAATAAATGTCCCGATATAAATATTGGTGGTAATAGCTCAGATAAACCTTACGGCATAGGTTCAGTAGGATTTCCCTGCCGCGTACTCTTCGTCGCCGAAAAAGCAGTTTCCTTTTAAACGCAGCAGCGTGTCGTCTCCGATCACGCAACTGAATCGCCACTAAGTCCGTACTATAATCCCTGAGCTACCGAAAAACAGTCTAGAAGTTTTCCTTAACAGACACCGATGCGTTTAGCTTCTTTTGCAAAGTCAATTTCATAAAGCAATCTCCGCCCTCAGTCGGCCAACTTCGGACTTCGTGTTCTTTAATCCCGAAACTTCACTCAAAGCAGGCTACTCTGTACACAGCTTTTTGTCACCGCATAGCAGGTTTAATCTCTACGAGTAGACCGGCTTAAAAAGAAAGTCTACCCAATAGAGTCTCCTCGAGCAATGGGATAGGTCGTATGCCGTTACAACTTACCCAAAGCTCTTAACTCCCAGCACCAGCCCCCGTTTGGGCAACGGAAGCAAGCACAAGAAACTTCATCGATGTGCCCTTTGGCGATATTTTATCCCCGCCCTCAACGCAACGACGCCTGACTAGAATACTGCACCACCAATAGATTGATTATATCACTGTTATTATATTAGCATATTCGAGACGAAAATGCAACTTTTTTAACATCTGTCCAAATTCTTTTTGACTAAATCTACAAAATATGCAGACCTGTCTCCAAACGGATGCATGCTTTCGATTGCTTTTTGAGAGTATTCCTCTAGCAAAGATTCTGCTTTTTCGCCGTAAACAGACAGAAAAGTCAGCTTGTCCGGCTCCGTTCCGTCGTCAAGCAAATCGTCTTTTATCTGAAAAGCAAATCCGAAAGACTGCGCAAAAGACTTAAGCGCTTCCGTTTGTACGTTGTCTGCTCCGCAGTAATCCGCAGCTGCCAGCATTGCTCCCTCAAAAAGCCTTACGGTTTTGCGCTCGGTCAAAAAGAGCAACGTTTTTTGGTCTTTTTGCTTTAAATCATCGATATCGCAGGACTGACCGCTTATCATGCCGTTGAAGCCCGTACAGGAAAACAATCTGCCGATAGCCCTGAAATAATTTTCGCCGTAGCACCCTCGAGTAAGCACCTCCGCAGCGAGGTTTAACAAGCCGTCGCCCGCAAGGACAGCCGTCCCCTCGCCGAACACCTTGTGGCAGCTCGGCTTTCCGCGCCTGAAATCATCGTCATCCATACACGGCAAATCGTCGTGAATTAAAGAATAATTGTGTATGAGCTCCGCCGCGCAGGCAATCCTTTCGACGTTTTCGTCCTTAATTCCGAACAAAGCCGCCGTTTCAAAGACAAGATTCGGTCTTATCCTTTTGCCTGCGTTTCTCAATGTGTAAAGCGCGGCGTCAAACGCTTTGCTTTTTTCAACATCGGATAAAAATTTTTCAAAAAACTCCATTCAGTCCTCGCAGAAAATCTCGTCCAAAGCCGCCAATCTGTTTGTAAGCACGCTGACCTTGCCCTTGCATTCTCCCAACGCCTTGGCGCATTGCTCCAATATTTCCACACCGGATTCAAAAAGCTCGATTCCTTCTTCCAGAGAGGTGCTTTCATCCTCCAGCTTGTCCGATATTTCCCCGAGCTTGTTCAAAGATTTTTCCAACATAACATTCACTCTGCTTCGACGGAAGCGTCAAGCGTCCCGTCACGAAGAATTATTTCTATTTTATCGCCTTTTTTAACCTGCTGCGGCGAAAATAATTTTTTTCCGTCTTTCCTTGCCACCGCATAGCCTCTGCTCAGAATTCCCAGCGGGGAGGAAGATTTCAGTCTCTGAGAAAGCAGTCTTAATTTCTCCTCCCTGCCGGCTGATTTTTTTTCCATGCAATTTGTCAATCTACCGCCGGAAACGACGCAATATGCTTTCAGTGTCGACGCTTTTTCTTCAATCCCGGCAATCAGTCTTTCCGCCGCAGCGTGCGAAACAGCCAAAGAGACGGACAGCTTGCGGGAAACGGCTGCGAAAATTTTGTCCGAGCATGCCTTTAAATACGTTTTGACATTGTTTGAAGTAACCATTTCCGCCGCCACCGACGGCGTTGAAGCGCGTAAATCCGCCGCAAAGTCGCACAGCGTAAAATCGGTCTCATGACCGACTGCCGAAATAACTGGCACGGCGCAGCGTGCAACCGCGCGAACAACTTCTTCGCTGTTAAAAGGATTCAAATCCTCGAAGGAGCCTCCTCCTCTCGCGATTATGACCGCGTCAACATCGGAAGAAGAAAAGAAATCTATTCCCGCACAGATATCTGCGACGGCGTCCGCACCCTGCACTCTTGCAGGGAAAAAAGCAAGCTGCAGATAGTCGCAGCGTCTTTGCGCCACTTTTTTTATATCCTCGATTACGGCGCCGAAAACAGAGGTCACAACCCCTACCTTGAAACAAAAAGGCGGCAAAGATTTTTTTCGCTCCGACGAAAACAAGCCTTCGGCTTTGAGCTTGTCCTTAAGCTGTAAAAAGCGCTCGAAAAGCTCTCCCTGCCTGTCCTCCGTTTTTATCGCCGAGACGGTAAAGGAAAACCTGCCGTTTTTGAGATAATTGGGGCGTCCCTTAGCCACTGCCGTGACTCCGTCTTTTAGCTCCTCTTTTAAGGAGGAAGCAAAAGCAAAGCAATCAACGAGGCAGCTTTCGTCCTTCAAGGAAAAATATACGGCTGCGCCGGAATATCTGCAGTTGCAAATCTCTCCTTTAACCTGCAAATCTCCGAGCATAGGCTCGCTTTCGAGAAGTGCTCTTACAAAATTGTTGAACTGAGTGACGGTTATAATCATTTAACCGCGTGCTGCTTGTCATAAGCGGCAAGCAGATTTTTGATAAGCATAGTCACCGTCATAGGACCGCAGCCTCCCGGCACGGGCGAAATATATCCCGCAACCTTTTCCACCGCCTGAAAGTCCACGTCTCCGCAAAGCTTGCCGTCGACGAAATTGGTGCCAATATCCAGCACAACAGCCCCCTCGCGCACCATATCGGCAGTCACAAGCCCGGCGCGTCCCGTGCAGGAAATGACGATATCGGACTTGAGACACTCGTCTTTTAAGCTTCTTGTTTTGCTGTGGCAAACGGTGACAGTAGCGTTTTCGTTAAGCAGCATGAGAGCCAGCGGCTTTCCCACAACGCTGCTTCTGCCTATGACGCAGACGTTTTTTCCGCTCAGCGTCAATCCGTAACCTTTGAGCAGCTCGATAGCGCCCGATGGCGTACAGGGACAAAAGCCGTCGGTATTGTTGTATAGATTGACTATATTGCCGTTTCCCTGACAATCGAGGTCCTTGTCGGGGGACAAAAGATTGACTACCCGCTGCTTGTCTATATGCTTTGGCAGCGG
>URVX01000088.1 GCA_900551395.1 uncultured Subdoligranulum sp.
CCTTGCCCAGATACTTTTCTATGGTTTTAGCTTTCGCGGGAGATTCCACGATGACCAATTTCATAAAAATGCCTCCGCATCAAGTTGATAATTGTTTCCCGCGAGCTTTGTTATCAGTCCTTTGAGCTCCAGCACAGAAAGGAGATAACTCAATTCGCCGGTTTTTATTTTGCTTTTTGACAGCAATTGATTGAAATGAAGCTTGTCCTCTTTGAGCAGGTCTACGACGAGCTGCTCGTTTTCGGAAAGCTGCAAAGTCTTTTTTGCTTTGGAAACGCCGAGCTTCTCAAAAAGAAATCTCGATCTTATTTCTTCGGGTGCGGTGACCAGGCAGCCGGGATAGCTCCTGATGATTTCATTGGCGCCTCTCGATGCGAAATTGTAAATCTCGCCGGGCACGACAAACAGGTTTTTGCCCATTTCCGTCGCAAAATCTATCGTGCCGAAGGCTCCGCTTTTCAACCCGGCCTCGACAAGCAGCACTCCGTCGCACAGCGCGGCAATAAGCCTGTTTCTCATAGGAAACTGAAAAGCGCTCGGCTCCGCAGACGGCTTGAATTCGCTGAACACCAAACCGCCGTTTTCCGCAATCTCGCGCGCAAGTCCGACATTTGACTGCGGATACACGTTGTTTATGCCGCCGCCGAGAATTGCCACCGTTTTGCCCTTTTTCGCCAAAGCGGCGCGGTGCGCCAAAGAATCTATTCCCAAAGCAAGTCCGCTGACAATCACGAAATCATTTGCAAGCTCGCCGACGAAATGTTCTGTAACTCTCCTGCCGTACGAGGTGTTTTTTCTCGTTCCGACAACGGCAAGCGCGGGAGATTTCCGCAAAAGAGAAACGTCCCCTCGACAGAACAGAGTTAACGGCGGGTCGGGCATTTCCCTGAAAAAGTCGGGATAATTTTCGTCGAAATACGTGACCGCCTCTATGCCGTTTTTCTCGAGCTCCTGTTCGATATAGCGGAAAAATTCTTCCGAAAGTACGAATTTTATTTTGGAAAAAAAGCTTTCGCCGAAAAGCTCGACTATTTTTCCGCGCAGCGCGTCAGGTCGTTTCCACAACTGTTCGGGGTCGGAATCGCATTCCTTTATCAAAGCATAGGTCTTTAAGGGCGAGCCCGGCTCGAGATAACTCAAACCGAGACACATTTTCGCCAGATTGCTTGCGTTTCTGTCAGACATTGTATTTTTTGTCCAGCGTTCTGTATTGAATTGCCTCCGCAATATGCGCGGAAGAAATCTGTTCGCAGGTCTCCAAATCGGCTATTGTTCTCGCCACCTTGAGTATACGGCTGTAAGCCCTCGCGCTCATCCTGAATTTTTCAAAGGAGGTCTTTATCAGCGCCGCGCTTTCGTCGTCGATACGGCAGAATTCCTTTATCTGCGAGTTGTTCATCTGCGCGTTGGAATAAATCCCCGAATCGGCATAACGCGTCTTTTGCAGCTCTCTGGCGGCGTTTACGCGCGCTCTGACCGAAGCGGAATCCTCCGAAAGCGATTCGTCGCGCAAATCGTCGTAAGAAATGCTGTCCACCTCTACGTGAATGTCTATTCTGTCCAAAAGAGGTCCGCTCAGCTTGGACAAATAGTTGTGAATCTGTACGGCAGAGCAGGTGCACTCCTGCGTCGCGCTGCCGTAATTTCCGCACGGACAAGGATTCATGCTTGCAATCAACATAAAGTTCGCCGGATAAGTCACCGTATGCGCGGAACGAGTTACCGTTATCTCCTTGTCCTCCAGCGGCTGTCTCAAGGTTTCGAGCAAGTTCCGCTGGTACTCCGGCAGCTCGTCGAGAAAAAGCACGCCGTTGTGCGCAAGACTCACCTCTCCCGGTCTGGCTTTTGCTCCGCCGCCCGTCACTGCGGGCATAGTTGCCGTGTGGTGGGGCGACCTGAAGGGTCTGGAATAAACGAATCCGTCCAATTTGCCCGCAACGCTGTGAATTTTGGCTATTTCCAGCGCTTCGGCAAAGCTCAAGTCGGGCATAATAGACGGCACTGCTCTCGCCAGCATGGTTTTGCCCGCGCCGGGAGGTCCTATCAACAATATATTATGCCCTCCGGCAACGGCAACCTCCATCGCTCTTTTTGCCGCAAACTGACCTTTTATGTATTTTATGTCGCGGGACTCGTCGAATTCGCCGCCGAAATTCCATTGCTTTATTTCAAGACGTTCAAGCTCGCCCGATCCGGCAAGATACTCGTAAACCTCTCCGAGCGAATGCGCAACGAAAATATTCAGCCCCTCGATATATTGAGCCTCCTCTTTGTTGCCGTAAGGAATAATGATATTGTCGAAGCCCTGTTGCTTTGCCGAAATGATAATTGGCAGAATGCCGTTTACGCGGCGCAGCTCGCCGTCAAGAGACAGCTCGCCCAAAAAAATCTTGTTTTTGAGTCTCGAGCAGGAAAGCTGTTCGGACGCCGCCAGCATGCCGACAGCCATTGCCAAATCGTAAAGTGAGCCTTCCTTTTTCGTGTCGGCGGGAGCCAGATTGACGACTATCCTGCCTATCGGAAAGCCGAAGCCCGAGTTTCGGATTGCCAATCTTACTCTTTCTTTGGCTTCCTTTACCGCCGTGTCGGCAAGACCGACTATGTCGCACGCGGGCACTCCCGTGTGCATATCCACCTCCACGTTTATCGGATATCCCGTCAGACCGTTCAGCCCGAAGCTCATCAACTTCGCCAACATTTGTAAAACCCTCCGTTCCCTTAATTTTTTATTTTAAAGAAATTTTTCCAAATATACAAGCAAATCGAAGCAAATTCAGCGTTTTTTTGAAAGCGCGAAAATAGCTTTTTAAAAGAAAAGCCGTCCGCATAGGGACAGCTTTGTTTATTAAACGGTTTCTTTGATTTTGGCAGCCTTGCCGGTACGCTTGCGCAGATAGTAGAGCTTTGCGCGTCTTACGCGACCGCGCCTCACAACCTCGACCTTGTCGATTTTGGGGCTGTGCACGGGGAATGTTCTTTCCACGCCTATGCCGCTGGAAATGCGGCGCACGGTGAAAGTCTCTCTCAGACCTCCGTGCTTGCGCGCGATGACTATGCCTTCATAAGCCTGAATTCTTTCCTTGTTTCCTTCGATAACCTTAAAGAAAACCTTGACTGTGTCGCCGACGGAAAAAACAGGCGCGTTGGGATTGAGATTCTCCTGCTCGATTGCTTTGATGATGTCCATTTGACTTTTCCTCCTACAGAAAATAGTTAACTAAACGTTCATACGCAAGTCTTTGCCATTGGAACGTCCGAAGTCACCGATATATGATAGCACGAATCGCGCGAATTTACAAGCGTTTTTTTCAAAAATCTAAAAAATATTGGGTTTAAAATTCTGAACGCCAGGCAAACATCTATGACGGCTCATTCGTCCTCGAAGGCGTTTTCGATATGGTTGATTGCAGGTTTATCCCCTTCGCCCACAACCTCGACGATATCGAAACGACAAGGAATCGTAGTCAGCCTGTTGACGGCAAGATACATTTTTGCCGTGCGCACGATTTTAGGCGCTTTCTGAAATCCACCGCTTGCCGGGGAATTTCCAAAACGAGAATTTTGCGCTTCTTTACCTGCTCGAAAACGAGGAAATTTTTATCCCTTGCGGTTATATCAATCTCTCCGCCCGCCGCAGCGTAATTTCTGCACAAGATTTTGTATCTTTTCTTTTTAAGAAATTCCGCAGCGGCGTCTTCGCCCTTTCGTCCTGATATTTTAGTGTTCATCTGCAGAATTTACGAAATTTTTTATAAAGGTTTGTCTGTGCAACGGACACGCTCCGAATTTCTTCAGCGCTTCTATGTGCGCCCGCGTCCCGTAGCCCTTGTGTTTTGCAAAACCGTATTCGGGATATTGCCTGTCATACTCTCTCATCAGCCTGTCTCTGAAAACCTTTGCGAGAATACTCGCCGCCGCAATGGAGTAGCTTAACGCGTCGCCGTGCACAATGGGCAGAGTTACGAACGGAGAGTTTTCCAGCTTCACCGCGTCCACAAGAACTATTTCGCTTCGGGAGCGAAGCTGCTCGAGACAGCTTTTCATACAGTGCTTAGTCGCATTAAGTATATTTATTTCATCGATTTCCCGATTATCTATTACTGAAATAGTATATTCAATAGCCTTTTCTTTAATCAGCTCAAACAATTTTTCGCGCTTGGCTTCGGATAAAAGCTTGCTGTCGTCTACGCCGTCTATCAGCTGCCCCTCTCTCAAGGGCATAACGGCGCATGCGGCAACCACCGGTCCCGCAAGCGGTCCTCTGCCCGCCTCGTCCACTCCGGCGATAAACGCTTTGCCCTGCGCGATGAATTTTCTTTCGTATTCCAGCTTGAGTTTCATAAGTCCTCCGGCGCTTCGAGTGAAATACGTCCCAGTCTCCCTTTTCTGAAATCGTCTATGAGCGCAGCCGCACACCTTTCCCTGTCCGGCTCGCCTTTGAGAATACAGCCGCGTTTGAGGCATATTTTGTCCAGCAGTTCTCCGTCTCTCAAATCGTCTTCGGACAAGCCGTAACGCTTTATCAATACGTCGGGCGCAACGACCTTGAGCCTGTCCAAAAGATTCAATCCGCCCTCCTGTCTGTCCACTACGTTGTCGCTTATGCTGCCTATGAAAAACAGATTTTGGGCTACGTTCTGATCTTCGAATTTCGACCAAAGCGTTCCCGGCGTGTCAAGCAATTCCATACCGTCGCTCAAACGAATCCACTGTTTGCCTTTTGTGACGCCGGGCTTGTTTCCGGTTATCGCGTTTTTTCTGCCGCTTAACAAATTTATTATGCTTGACTTGCCGGAGTTGGGCACGCCGATAATCATTATTCTTACGGGTCTCGCAACGCCGCGCTGTCTCAAGCGCTCCACGTTTTTCATCTCCAAGGATGCGAAAGCTCTTTCTATAAGCTTGGCGCACCCTTTTTCGTTTGCGTTGAGCGCAACGGCATTTCCCCCCCTCGATGAAAAATATTCAATCCATCTTTCAGTAGTCTCAAAGTCGGCAAGATCAGATTTATTGAGCAAAAAAACGCACGGCTTTTTTTCCGTATATCGTTCAAAAGCCGGATTGAAGCAGGAAAAAGGAGCGCGACTGTCGAGGACGTAGCCTATTGCGTCCACGCCCTTTACGCTCTCCTCCATCATTCTCAACGATTTGGTCATGTGACCGGGAAACCACTGAATATGCATAAAATCAATCTTCCCCGAGCAGGTCGGGACGACAGCGTCTGGTTATTTCCACCTGCCGTTGCTTTCTCCATTTTGCCACGTTGGCATGATGCCCCGAAATCAACACTTCGGGCACCTCCACACCCTCGAAAACCTGCGGACGCGTATATTGCGGATATTCCAACAGATTTCCCGAAAAACTTTCCTCCGCAGTGGACTCGTCGCTGCCCAGCACTCCGGGCACATAACGCGCAACCGCGTCGACAAGAAGCATGGCAGGCAATTCCCCGCCGGTCAGC
>URVX01000089.1 GCA_900551395.1 uncultured Subdoligranulum sp.
CGGTTGCCCTCCTGCTGAAATCTCCTCGCAAGCCCCTGCTCCACGAGATAATCCACCAGCTTTATCATATTGCCTCTGTCGTAGTTTACGTTGTCGGCAAGGGCAGACATGCATTGCGCTCCGCTGCGCGCCAGCAAAAACAATGTGTTGCGATGCGACGAGCCGCCCGGCTTGTAACGGTCGAGAGGCTTTACCCGTGCGTTGTCCTTTTCGAAACCAGTTTCGAGTTGTAATTCTCTATAAATTCCGAAAACGCGTTTCCCAAACGGTCAAAATATGCATCGCTGTCCGTATCGGCAAGCGACATTTTTTCCAATTCTTCAATTTCGGCTTCATTAACCATTTTTTCCGCTCCGAAAGCATTCGATTTGTGTTAAAAAAACAACAACTGCAAAAGACAAAATTCAAAGAGGAGCTTTTTGGCTCCTCTTTTTTTACGTTTTTCTACTGACCGAAGCGCAGACGGCTTAAGCTCCTTGTCGATTGGAAACTAAAATAAGCGCAAGCAGCGTCAATGCAGATGAATTTGCACCAGGGGCTTTCATAATAAATTCTCCCGTTTAAGCAGCGTTTTTTAGCGTTTCAAAACAAACAGACGTTGGCGCGCAAACAAAAATCGGGAAACCCGCAAAGCAAAGGGGCGCGAAACGCGCCCCTGTTTGAGATATAAAATCAAATTATTTCCACGCTTGCCGTAAAGGTGAAGGGCAACATGTCGTCGGACAAGCCGATTTCAAGTGTTCCGTAATACGTTTGTCCCTTGACAACGGTTCTGTCGTCTCTGCTGACGATATATTGGAATTCCATGCTCGGGTCGGAGAAAAGCATGACCCATATTCTGTACTCCGCGCCTGCCGCCTCCAGCTCTGCGGAAATCAAAGGCACGTCGTTGGCGTCCGCTCTCAATTTTCCCGACTCTACCGCAGTAAAGCGGAAGAAATAATAACCGGACTCCGTCACCGTGATTGTTTTAGACTCGGAAAAATCCCAGCCGGTGTCCACGCTCATGCCGTCCTGCTTGCGCTCGGTTTCCCAGCGGGCGAAAAGCGTAACTTCGCTTCCCGTGCCCTCGTACCAATAAGGGAAAGTCACCTCGTCGCCCCAGCTGCTGCCTGCAACCGTGCCGTCGGAAAGATACCAGCCCCAGAAGTAGTATCCGTCGCGGTTGGGAACCGGTCTTGTCAGCGCAGCAAAGCCGTTGACCGATTGTATCTGAGAGCCGCCTTTGGAATCAAAGACATAATTGTACTTTGTCTGAAGACTGTCGTCGAGAGCGGCTGCGATTTCGGGCGCCATAGCATACAGTGCGTTGAAATAAGCCTTGAAACGTCCGTCGGGTACGGCAATCGTCACGTTGCTGTAAAAAACCGGCTCGACCCACTCGTCGGGGTTTTCGCTCTGCGGCTGCATTTTGAACCACTGGTTGTCGTAATCGTCAAGCACTTTAGGCATATCCGCGCTCAAAAACTCAATCTTTTCCAGACTGTGGTTGTAGCCGAGCGAAGCCGCACCCATAGACTCCAAGGAAGCGGGAAGCGTTATGGTCTTAAGCTTTGCCATCCTCAAAAAAGCGCTGTACCCCAATGACACGCATGCACTGTCTTCGGCAAAGGTTACGTTTTCCAGATGCCGCTGGTTTAAGAATGCGCCATCCGACACAATCACAACGCTTGCGGGCACGGTATAAGCAGCCCCCTTCTTCGCCGCAGGATAAATTTTAAGCGTCTCTTTGTTTTTGTCGAACAGCACGCCGTCTGCGGAAGAAAACGCAGGATGTCCTTCGGCGACGTTTATTGCCTCGAGATTGCTGCAATAATTGAAGCAATAATCTCCGATTTCCATATTTGCGCTTATTTCAAAGCTCGTCAGTCCCGTAGAAGAAAACATTCCGTTTCCGACAAAGGTCAATGCGCCGTAATTCTCAAGAACGGTCAGGTTTTCACAGCCGACTATCGCGGGCGCGTCGCCCCAAATTTCCGTTCTTCCCCAAAATGGCATTCCGTCCCACTCGGGCAGTCCGTCGGAGAGCAAGCACGTAACGCCGGTCAAATCCAAAGCTTCCACCTTGGAATAAGAAAAGCAGCCTGCAGGCAGGGTTGTAACGGCGCTTTGCGAAAAATCAACCTGCTTTACGTCGGAGGACGCAAACGCAAAGGGCGCAAGCACGGAAACGGATGACGGCACAGTGTACCTTTCTATACCCCTTGCCGCAAGCTTAATCAGCTTGTCGCCGCCGTCATCAGCGCCGCCTTTGGCTATAAGAGCCTTGTCAACGTCGAACCAATCGTTGCCGCCCGCGCCGCGCATGGTCATGACGGGCGTTACGACGCTGCCGAGAAAGTCGTCGGCGACTTTTTCCAGCGTTTGGGGAAAGCTTATAGAGGTCAAAGAATAGCAACCGCTAAACACTGCGGGACCGACATACCTCAAGCCGTCGGGCAGAGATATGCTTGTCACTCCGCTTCTCTCAAACGCGCCGTAATACATAATCCGCTCTCGTTCCAGGTCGGTGAGCCAGGTGTAAAAATTCTCGTCGAAAACATCGGTAAATCCGAATATGTACTCGATTTCGCCCTTCAATGAAACGGTTTGCAGGGCGGGTGTGTTGTAAAAGGTTCCGACGCCCAAAAATTCCAGGTCGCAGTTGATTGTTATGCTCTGCAGCAGGTTGTCGTCGCAGAACAGCCCCGAATGCAGATAGGTTATTTCATCGCCTATGACGACGTTTGCTCCCAGCTTGGAAAAGTTTGCCCAATAGAGTCTGTCTCCGTCAAGGTTGCTCAGCCATTTGCCGTCGTCCTTCATCCTGAAGTGCTCGCTGCCCTCGGCAACCTCAAGATTGCCTGCGCCCAGCTCGTAGCAGCGATAAAAGGTGTTTTCTCCGAAATAATTCAACGAGGCGGGCAAAGTGACGTTTTTCAAAACGTAGGCGCTTGCTATGGAAACAGTTTCAAGACGCTCCAGCCCCTCCTCGATTTCCAGCGTTTCCATGCTGCGGCACTGATATATGCCTATGGGACGGATTACCCTGTAAGTCGAAGGTATGTGCAACTTTGTGAAGGATTGATAAAGAATCGCTTCGCAGCCTATTTCCGTCACGGGCAGCCCGTTGAAGTATGCGGGCAATGCCACTTGAGCGGGCAACTCGCCCGCAACGCCTGTCAAAGCGTAACTCTTTTTGTCCTCCGTCAGCTCGAAATCGAAAAGCGACGCGTCCGTTTCGAGATATCTGTAAACGGCGTTTATCGTCATATCCTCCGTGACGCCGCGCATGTCGTCCTCGTGCACGTCCCAGCCCGACAACTCGTAGCAAGTATAGGTGTGGGGCGCAACCGCCGGCGCAAGCACGTCGCTGCCGTAAGGAAGCGTTCTGACGTCAAAGGCATAGCCCGTGTCGTCCAAAAACTCCACCGTCACGGTAGCAGTTTCCCAGCGCGCGGAAAAGACGACGTCCTTCAAAGCCGATTCGGACACATTGTAAACCGAGCCTGCGGCAAAAAGACCGCTGCCTTCGCTCCAGCCCAAAAATCTGTAGCCTATGCGCGTCGGAGCCTGTGCCAAAGAAATGTTTCCGTCTTTGGTAAATTCAACCGACTGCGGATTGACGCAGTCGGGATAATTCAGGTCGTAGGAAGCTCTGTAAACGGAGCTTTCAAACCTTGCCCAAAGGGTCAGGTCGGAACTAACCGCGCTGTCAAAGTCGAATTTGTCACCCGTCTTCTGCTCGTTGTCGTACCATCCCTCGATATACACTCCCTCGGCGCAATCCACTGCCGGCGGGCAAACCTTGTCTCCTTTTTTCACTTCAAAGACAAAGCTTTCGTTTTCTCCCGCATTGAAGGTAACGCTGCTGGTGCTGCCGCACGCGGCAAAGCACGCCAAAACAAGCGCAATGCTCAACAGGCACAACAACACTTTGCTTAGATTTTTCATGCTCTTTTCCTCCATAAAAATGATAAATTTTTTTGCAAATATTTAAAGTTTTTGGTCGACATGCTTGGTTGTTATTATATTTGCAAATTAAAATTATCATACAAACAAATCTTTGTCAAGTGTTTTTACGCTGTTTTGTCGTGAAATTTTCTTTTTATTATTCAATTACGTTAGCAATTTAACCCAATTCAACTCTTTTTTGTCTTGTCACCGTCAATAAACTTATTTTGTGACGGAGCGTCAAATCCGGTTTCCCTCTGTTTTTTCATGCGCTCCTCTCCTTTGTCATAGCAAAGCAGGTAGTCCGTGCTTTCGTCAAACAGCCTCGCAATCCTGCATAAGTCGGTAAGCGACGGCTCGGCGCGGTTGGTTTCCCAGCTTGCAACCGACGCGCGCGTTATCTGCAAACGGTCGGCCATCTCCTTTTGTGTCCACTCGTTTTCCTTTCTCAGCTCCTTGAGCTTGTCCGCAAATTTTCTCATACAGATATTATGTGTAGAAGCTACACGAAAAAAATACGGTGTGCATAAATTACACATCGAATTTTCCTGCAAATCGCTTTGCTGCTGCACGTTTTGTGGCATTTTTCGCATATAAACCCCTTAAAATCGCGTCGAAACGGCTGTTGCGGCGCAAAAAAACGGCAACCGAGAAAGATTTGAACAAAAAAAAGACCGCTTTACGGTATATTTTCATAGAGATTAAAAGCAGGAACGATATAAAATTGCTCTTGCTTTTTTATTATTCTTTGAATAATAATGAAAAACGGTAATTTAACGGAGGTAATTGTTATGGTTGAATTTAGGTCTAAATTAGACAGCTCTAAAAGCCGTGCGCTCAATAACAATATGTTCAAAAAACTGTTGTGGCTGTATGCTCTTTGTACGGTTTTGCTTATTATACTCGGTGTTGTAATTATCGTGTTTCGAGAGGACGATTCAGACTTCGCGGCAGGCATAGGACTTATCGTGCTCGGCGTGCTGATTACTCCGCTCTGTTATCTGCTCACACGCTTTATGCAAAAACGCATCGATAAGTCGGCGACATATATAAGCGACAATACGGAGGAAATATATATTTTCGACGAGCAATATATAACGCTTAAACAGACGATGGGCGACGTTTTTACGTCCACGCTTTAAGCAAGGTATTCATATATCTATAAAGCGCGGGAGGACAAAAACTACTTCTATCTTTACATTTCCAAAATGCAAAGCCACGTCATAGACAAATCGTCGATAACGCAAGGCACTCTGGAAGAAGCAACTGCGCTGTTAAAAACAAATCTCGGCTACAAGTTCAACAGTAAATAAAAATAAAGGTAAAAAGATATGAAAGAAATCAAAATCGAAAAATGCCCGTTTTGCGGCGGCGAAGAAATGATCGTAACCGGAATTTACAGTTATGGCAAATCGTATCTTTCACAAAACGGCAGACCGATATCTGC
>URVX01000090.1 GCA_900551395.1 uncultured Subdoligranulum sp.
GCAAATAGTTTAGTTTTTCCGCATTTTCTCTTATGTCGATTTTCCATTATACCGAGTTGAAAAGCATATACTTTTTTCAAAATGTTTAAAATTTGTCCTGCAACTCGATTACCCTTCGTCATTTCCCACATACGGGATTCGATTTACGAACCTTTGACTTTATCTATGAGTTTTGCTATAATTGGGCAGACGAGGAGAAAAAATGCTTACGAAAGAGGAGCTGCCCGAATGTCCCGTTGCCACAACGGTATGGCTTATAGGCAACAATTGGAAGCTGTTGATTATACGCAATTTGATTGACAATGACAGGCAGCGTTTTACGGATTTCTTAAAAACAATTCCGTCCATCAGCAAAAGGGTTCTGACGGACAATCTTCGGGCATTGGAAAACGACGGGCTTGTTGAAAGAGAGGTTTTGTCCCAGACGCCGCCCCGCGTAGAATATTCTCTGACCGAACTCGGAAAAACCTTGAAGCCCGTTCTTGACGCTATGCGCGACTGGGGAAGCGAATATAAAAACATGGTGTAAGCGTGGTTACTGTTCAGGTTCGGGATCCGTATTTAAGTTATGCATCGATATGAAAGTTTGGGAATGAATTAAAACGGGCAGAACATGGATAGACGCCCGTCAAGACGAGAAGTAGTCAGATAATTCGCAGGTAGAAGATTGCAAGCAATGCAAAGATTGCCGCCGGCGCGGCGGGATTCTTAGGTATAAACGGGAGCGAATTTTACTTGAGCGAAAAAAACTTGCATCTAAGCTTATCGGTAAAATAATTCCGAACCCGCGTTTATGGTCGCCGGCGCCGAAAAAGGCAAAGGCTTCGCACGATAAGCGTTTTATTCTAAAAATTTACGCGCCGAAGGTACGAAATGATTTACGCCGAGCCGTTCAGCGGGCTCGGTGGCGGAAGCGGGGCGCTGGCGGGACGGTATAACTAAACAAAGCAGCTTCGAAGCGAGGCAGCGATGATTTTTCAAAGAGAAACTGCTTTCAGAGTTAAGAAAGTCGAAAGACGCAATATGGGTTATATCTATGTACGTAACCGGTCAATGAGGAAATTAAATGGATAAATTTGATAAATAATTGAAGAAGAATTTAAGAAAAATACGCTTAGGGGCAATTATTGAAAAAAGATCCCAAAAAAGGGCAATGTACAAGGCAAAATTGCTTGACACTTGGGATTCGGCGTCGGGATATTTGCCGCCGAATAATAAATATTGTAAGACTTGTAGTTTTGCACACGGAAAACCGCCGTTGAAGATACCCCCGATAAAGGGCATTGTATGATTTACAGACGTGAAAGAGGATTAAGTAAACCGGCAAGAGTTTTCTATGACGGCGGACTTTGCGAATACTGCTGCAACGAAAACAAAGAAGAGTCCTAATTCAATTTTTAAGGGCTCTTTTTGTTTGTCTAAGTAAAATACACGCGAACAAATTAAAATTGGAAGAGCGAGCAAAATTAAGAAATCCGATTTGGCGTTTAAGCCCGCAAACGCCGGATTTTAAAACCGCTGCGGGAGCGTATTCGTATTGCACGGGTAAGTGTTACGTCGTATTTCGGGTGAAATACGGCGTTTTAATTTTTCCTATTCAGTGCTTTGGAGAACAACATATCACTTC
This sequence comes from uncultured Subdoligranulum sp., assembly GCA_900551395.1. Taxonomy (GTDB): domain Bacteria; phylum Bacillota; class Clostridia; order Christensenellales; family CAG-314; genus CAG-314. The sequence goes on from URVX01000090.1 coordinate 1,628, forward strand.
GGAACACGCAGTAAAGATGCAAAGCCGCGGAAAGCAATATCATCGACATCGGGAAAATTGCTTTTTTCAGAATAGCCGCAGCCGCCTGACGGCGAAAAAAATACTGACAATTTGCCGCTGACCGTTGCCGTAACGTAAGCCGCAAAGCAATAAACGCTTATCATATATAACGCAAAAGAAAAAAGCTGCATGCCGAAGAAAAACAGTATATCTTTTTCGAAATATGTTTTTATCAGGCAAAACAGGCATACGGCGAAATAGGCGAACAGTAAAAACCAGCACGTAAGAAATATTTGTTTATGCGGCGAAAACTCACAGTTGATTCGGTTTTGAAAATATTTACCGTTGAATACGATTAAGCTTAAAATCAGGCACGAAAGCCCCACAATAGAAAGTGAAACAAGCATTGGCTTAATGCTTCGAGTCTTAAAAATTTTATTCATAGTTTTATTATATTTTTAAATCCTTTGTTTATTAAACCGTCGGTCGTTTCTAAAAAGCAGCCTGCGCTTGCTGCGGCTGCCGCGAGAAAAATCTTGAAAAAATGTTTCGGACTGCGCTATTGACAAGCGCGGAAACGGGTTTAAAATTGCAGTAGAGTGATTTTGGGGTTGTCGAATCGCTTCTGAATTTCGTCCTTTGCGGAGACGGAGAGGAGGTAACTTATGGAACTCGAAACACTTTTCGGCAACTTTGTCGTAATGCTCATCAAAACTCGGGGGTTTGTATATTTTGTCGAGACGCTTGTCGTGGTCGTGCTGGTTCAGCTTTTCAAAAAGCTTGTTCCCAAGCTCAAAATAGATCTGTGCGGCAAGTTCGACCCGTGTGTGGCTGCGCCTTTCGTGTTCGGTCTGTTGGTGGTCGCCTGCAAAATGCTGCTGGTGGACAAAACGGGCTGGAACGGGCTGCTGTCCGACACGCTGCTGGTCGACGCGCTGTCCGTAGGGGCGACTTCGGTGACGGTTTACAAGCTGTTTGCCGCGTCCGACAAGGAAAGTCTTAAAAACCTGATGAAGGACAACGCTTTCAGCCTTGTTTATTCGCAGATTTTTTTGTTTTCCGACGTGAGAGAGCGGCTGCTCGACAAGAGCTTAAAGGCTGTGGATTTTGTCGGCGCCTTAAAGGTACTGACGGAGGAGCTTGCCGGCGTCTACGGGGAGGACGCGGGGCAGGACGAAACGGCGGAAAGGCTCGGTGAGCTTCTGGCGGAGAAATTTCCGTCGCTGTGTTTTTCGCAGAACGGAACGGCGGAGATGAACAGAGTTTTCAGGGCGTTTTTCGCGCCCGAAGAAACGGACGGCAAATAACCGTACTGCCGCTGCGGCGCTTTTTGCGCCGCAGCGCTTTTTTGCGGCAAAAGAAATGCGGAAATAAGAGCTAATCGGTAAAGGCGCGGAAAAAAATTTTTCAAGTCTTCGCGCTTTTTGACCGAGCGGGGACGAGACAAATGAAAAACGGTTTTCGAGCTTTTTTCGGACCGGGCGGAGGGGAAATTTCCGACGGAAACGGGTGCGAGCCGGGAGAAAAAAATTATCCGTTATCCGTTGACATTTTACGAAATTACTGATATAACTAATTAATTGAAAAAATTCGGCATATTTAAGATTATATGGCAACTTTAAACAAGAAAATTTCCGTGACGGAATATATAAAAATTTATGCCATGCTTATCCTTGCGGGCACGCTTATGGCGCTGGGTATTTATGTGTTCGTGCTGCCCAGCTCAATCGTCGCGGGAGGCATAGGCGGACTGAGCAATATTCTGTATTACACCTTCAACATACCAGTCAGCATAGGCAGCATCGCCCTGAACGCTCCGCTGCTCATAGCCGCGCTTTTCAAGCTGAAGAAATCCTACTCCGTGCGCACGGTGTTCGCGTGCGTTGTATATTCGCTGGTTTCGATGCTTTTTGAAAAAATAAATTTCTTTCAGTTTACCGACAGCAGAATCATCGGCGTAGTGATGGGGGGCGCGCTTTCGGGCGCGGGCATAACGGTCGCTTATTTTGCGGGCGGAAGCAACGGCGGCAGCGAAATCGTTACGGGTCTTGTCAGCGTAAAAAATCCCAATGTGGAAATGGGCAAGGTTCTGCTTGTTTTCAATCTCGGAGTTTACGCGCTCGCCTTTGTTTTGCAAAGAGAGCTTATGCAGGTGCTGTATTCGCTGCTCATGTCATACGTAACGTCCTTCTGCGTCAAGATTTTCATGAACGGAATAGACCCCGTGCTGAAATACACCGTCATTACGCGGAAAGCGGAGGAGCTGGACGCCGAGCTGTCGCGCGTGTTCAAGCGCGGCGCAACCAACATCGACGTGGTGGACGAAAACGGTGCGCCCACAGGACAAAAGACTGTGATTGTGGTAATACAATACAGGCAGAATCAGGCGTTCAAGCGTATTTTGCGCAAGGTGGACGGGGAGTGCTTCGCTTTTTGCACTTCCATAAACGCGGTGCTCAACAAGCCCGATTTCAATAAGAGATACAAATAAAATGAAAGAAAAAAAGAGTTTTAAAAAGATATTCAAGCTGGCTGTCACTATTTTTCTGGCGGCGCTGTTCCGTGCAGTGGGAATTCAGCTGTTTTTGCTGCCCAACGCGATAACTCTTGGCGGAGCGGTGGGCGTGGCTTCCACGCTTTCGTGGCTGTTCAAGGACACGCTGCCCGACCTTATGGGCGCCTTTCTCGTGGTGATAAACATACCTCTGGTCATCGTCAGCTATTTCAAAACGGGCAAAAAATTCGCGCTGAAAACGGGAATCTGCCTGCTGCTCATGGGCGGTATGATGGAGCTTTTGGGGCTGTTCGACGTCGCTTCGCTCGTGGGAACGGTGGGCGCGGGAGAGGACAAGGTGCTTTTCGCGCTTATTGGCGGCGTGCTTTGCGGGTTGAGTCTTCCCATGATGCTGTCAATACAGGCATCCACAGGCGGCTCGGACATCGTTGCGCTTCTGCTTCAGCGTCACAAACGCGGAACGAACTCCATGCGCGTGATTTTGTACATCGACCTGGCGACAATTCTCGTCGCCGCGCTGGTGTCTCAGTTTTTCATCAGCGGCGACGGCTTCGACGGCTTTTCGGTGTTCGTATATTCCATTGCGACGCAGATAGCCAGCGAAATCGTGCAGGAAATGATTTACAAGGGATATTCGTCGGCAATGGGGCTAAACATCGTCACGTCCAAGCCCGCAGAGGTTTCGGAGGCGCTCAAAACGGGACTTGGCAGAGGAGTGACCAATATCAGAGTGGAGGGCGCGTATTCGCACGAGGAAAAAACGATGGTCATGTGCGTCATCTACAAGCGGCAGCTCAACCGTGCCAAACACATAATCAAGGAAACGGACGAAAATTCCTTTGCGACGGTTTTTACCGTAAGAGAAGTCGTCGGCAAGGGCTTTAAAAATACCGAAACGGAGCTTGAAAACGATATACAGATAGATATCGACGACAAGACCGGCAAAAAAAATCCTTAGCCTCGCGCGTCCTCGACGGGACGCGTTTTTTTAAATAATTTTTTCTGTTTCAAAAAAGGTTTGCAGATAGGTATAATCCTTTTCCAAAGCGATACCGGTAGCAAAGACGTTGCTTACCGAAAAGCCCAAGGATTTGAAATACTGCAGCTCCTCGGTTGCTCTTTCACGAAAGGTTTCGGACAGCTTGTTGTTCAAAGCGGGGAGCGCCGTAACATAATAAATTTTTTCGGGACTT
>URVX01000091.1 GCA_900551395.1 uncultured Subdoligranulum sp.
GTGACGGATTGAGAATTTTAAGCGGCGTAAGAGAACTCCTGTGAGATGTAAGACCGACGGGCACAATCGCAACGCTCGCCACGTTGGGGAAAAGAGAATAAAGGTCGTCGAGCGTACGCTTCAAAATCTCTCCGTCGTTGTAGCCCGCGCATACCACTATCTGCGTGTGCATGACAATGCCGCCCTCTGCCAAAGCCTTCAAGAGAGGCATAATTGGAGCTGCCGACGGATTGCCCAGCATAAGCCGTCTTACCTCGTCGTCGGTGGCGTGCACGGAAACGTAAATCGGACTGAATTTTTTCTCGATAATTCTTTCTAGCTCGCCGTCCTTAAGATTTGTCAGCGTGACGTAAGTGCCGGACGCAAAGGACAGACGCCAATCGTCGTCCTTTATGTAAAGTGTGCGTCTCATGCCCTTTGGCAGCTGCGCGACGAAACAAAAAATGCAATTATTTCTGCACGGGCGCGGCTCGGAAAGATAGCAGCTTTCTTCAAACTCGAATCCGAGACTTTCATCCGCGTCCTTTTGAACGTCAATGATCCTTTGTCCCGACGGAGTGTCGAAAGACATCGAAAAACACTCCTGACTGTCGAAAAACTCGTAATCCAAAATGTCTTGGGCAGTCTGTCCGTTGAAGCCGACAACAGACCAACCCTTTTTTACGCCCAGTCGTTTTCCTGCGGAACGCTTGTCCACGCTTTTTATTTTCAGCATTTCCTTACCTTTGAAAAAGCCCGCTCTTGCGGGCGGGCTTCGCGTTTTTTACTTTTCGGTGTTTTAAGCCTTTTTACGATAGTTTGCGGGAAGATTTTTATAATCCTTGTCCAGCGTAATCGAAACGATGGTTATGGTCTCCTCAGGCGCATTCTGAAGGTCGGAGCCGTCGGTCTCCTGCGTATCGGTTTCGTAATTTATCATATCGTCCACAAATTTCGAAGCAAGCCCGGTCGGATTGGAGGTGCCTGTCCCGACAGCGGGATAAAAGCCCCCGTTTTCGGAAACCGACATCGTGCTGCTCAAAACGTAAGCGAACACGGCGTAATTGTCTTTGGACATGGGCACTGCCGTAGCCGTAGAAAATTCATCCGTAAACGCCATGAAAAACGCGCTGCTTGCCGTGTCGAAATAATTTTTCGTGGATGTCTGCGCATTGTGGAACATAATCAGACTGCCCAGCATAGGCTGCGCGTTGTCTCCGTCCTTTTTGCTTTCGTCAACCTTAAAGCCGTTTGCAAGAAACTCGCCCTTGATAGTATAGCCGGATTCTTTGGTAATAAACTTGTCGTCCTCTTGGGTATATCTGCCCGCAATGAGGTATCTGGAACCGATGTAGTCCACTACGGTGTTGTCATAAAACCCGTCCTGCACGAGATTCATAAAATTGATGACGGTAATGGGAGCCTTGTCTATGAGAAGCTCGTATCTGATAACCACCGTATACACGTCGCCTCTCGCGTCGTCGTTAAGATCCGTATAGCGCAGCGTCACGGTAGCGACGGGATTGGCGTCTATGCCGGATTTCGCTTTGATATTTTCCAGCTTGGAGGCGGAAATAAATTCCCCCGCAGAGCAGGCGCAGAACGAAAACAGGAGTAAAAACGCAATAACTATGATCAGTGCCTTTTTCATCGATGTACCTCTAACTTTTATATTATACATTAAAATCGGCTCGAAAGCAAGTAATTTTACATTAAAATATTTTTCTCAGCCCTTCAGCTGCGCCAGCAAATCCGCGTCGAGCTTTATCGGACGCTTGTTGAGATAAGCCAGCGGAGAATTTTTCGGAAAAGTAAATTGCAGCCTTACGCACGCAAGCATTTGTCTGTTCTGCCTGTATTTTTTGTTTATCTGATTTATGCCGTATTTGCCGTCGCCCAGAACGGGAAGCTTTTCGCTTGCAAGATGCGCTCTTATCTGATGAGTTCTGCCCGTAATCAGCCTGACCTCCAGCAAGCACAATTCTCCGTTTTGCCTGAGCACGCGATAATGAGTTTCAATGGGAACATAGCCGGGTTTAGGCGTCTTTGAAATAATCGCAAGACTCTTTTTCGCGTCCTTAAACAAAAACGCTTTGAGCTGCGCCTGATTGACGGGCGGCTTTCCGAAAACGACGGCGTTGTAATACTTGTCCACCCATTTTTCCTTGAACGCCTTGTTAAGCTCCGCTTCGGCCTGAGGCGTAAGCGCGAAAACAACAAGCCCCGTAGTATTTCTGTCCAGTCTGTGCACGGGATAAAATTTCATATCCTCGTGCTGCAGCTCCAGCTTTTCGACAAGAGAGTCCTCTCCGACAACCTCCATTCCCGCGGGCTTGTTTACCGCTATCACGTTTTTGTCCTGATATACGATATCTATTTTATCCTTTTCTCTGTCTTTTATATAAATATAAACGGTCTCGTCCCCCTTGAGCGTCATATCCTGATTGACGCGCTGACCGTTGATTTTGACGCTTTTCCCGCCGATAATTTTCTGTATCTGAAAATGACCGAGATCCGTTTGCTCGCGTATCAGCTCCGAAAGCCGCGCTTTGTTTTTGGGTATAATCTGTTTCAGCATTTGGATTTACTTTAACATAAATATTTCAAATTTGCAAATAAAAATACGCAATAACTTTTTTATTGCGCATTTGTTTTGATATTATTTATTCGTCGTCTTCGACGTACCTCTCATGAACGACGGGCGATGGAGCGTCGTAGCTTGACGAAGACGCTTCTCCCGCCAGACCGTCCTGAAGCTGAACGAGTATTACGTCGTCTCCTATCCGCTGAATGTTTTTCCAAGGAATAAATATATCATCCTTGGTTTTGAAAAATTTCTTGCAGCCGGGCACCACCAGCCCCAGCACTCTGCAGCTTCTGCTGGATATTATGAGATCGACTATTCTGCCCAGTCGTTTGCCGTTGAGAACATTTACGACCTCCTTGTTTCTCAATTCGCAATAAGAAATTTCCATAATACACCTCTTTCATTTCTTATGCGAAAGCTTGTCGTTTAAGAACAAAATACGGCAAAAAACGTCGATTTCGTCAAAGATATGACCTGATTCTTCCTACGGCGTTTTTTTCAAGCCTCGAAACCTGCGCCTGTGAAATACCGACCTCCTCGGAAACCTCCATCTGAGTTTTTCCTTCGTAATACCGTTTGGTCAGTATGTCCCGCTCGCGCTCGTCCAGGCGGGCTATCGCGTCGTTCAGCGACACGCTTTCTATCCACCTTTCGTCCGTGTTGTTTTTGTCCTTTATCTGATCCATGACAAGAATTGTGTCGCTGCCGTCGTTGTAAACCGGCTCGTTGAGCGACAGCGGTTCGTTTATCGCGTCCAGACAATACACCACCTGCCCGACAGGCAAATTTATTTCCCGCGCGATTTGCTCCAGAGTCACCTCGCCGCCCGCAGACTCGCGTTCGAGCTTTTCCCGCGCCTGCAGCGCAAGATAAGCCACGTCCCTTATGCCTCTGCTCACGCGCATAGAATTGCTTTCTCTCAAAAAACGGCGTATTTCGCCGATAATCATGGGCACGGCATAAGTGCTGAACTTTACGTTGAGAGAAACGTCGAAATTGTCCACCGATTTGACCAGCCCCACGCAGCCCACCTGAAACAAATCGTCCATGCTGCAGGTCTTGCTTGCATAACGCTGCACTACGCTTAAAACAAGCCTCAGATTGGAGGTAATGAACTTCTGTCGCGCAAGCTCGTCCCCTTCCTTGACCTTTTGCATGAGCTGCAGCGCTTCCTTGCCCGAAAGCTTGGGCAGGGCAGACGTATTTATTCCGCAAATAACAACCTTGTTTGCCATATTCTTCTCCGACTCCGAAATTCTGCTTAGACTTTCCAAAATAGTTTGCACAAAGAAAGCGAAATTATGCAATAAATATTGACACGGACTTGTTTTGCAACTAAAATAATCGGAGAGGATTTTTCAATGAGCTCGAGAAATTTCAACGATATAACCGATTTTCCGCAAAAAATTGCGCTGCAAAGCTTGAATATCGACCTTTCGTAACCGCTTATCGGCATAATTTGCGCTCAAAGCGGATTGTCATTCGTTCACAAAAACGCTCGTGAAACTGCGGAGTGGGTTGCAAAGGGCGTCGTTGCGGCAGGAGCCGAAGCGGCGGTATTCTGCGTTCCTTCGGTCACGGATTTCATTTTCGGAGTTTCGGCGGGCAGAAGCAAATTCGCGGTAAACAAATTCGTGCCCCTTTATGCGGAGACAATGGCGCAGTCAAATCTGTTCGACGGCTTTGTTTTCGTTGCTAGCGACAATCAATCGGTTTCGGGAATGCTGGAAGCTGCCTTGACCTGCAATCTCCCCTCGATTTTTATGTCCTGCGGGGTTATGCGTCCCATAAAAATCGCGGGAAAAAATTTCGGTCTCAACGAGCTTTATTCTTTCGTAGGCGCAGTCAAAAGCGGCAAAGTAAATCCCGCCGTGCTGCCCGAGCTCAAGAGCGCTTTAGCGGACGGATTGGGCAACGATTACAAAAGCTACGCGGAAAACTCCGCAATAAGCATCTGTGAGGCTCTGGGATTGGCTCTGAGCGGCGTAAGCACCGTGCAGGCAAACACACCCTCGCACCGCGAGCTGGCTTTAAAAACGGGCAGACAAATCGTTCAGATGTGCAAAGACAAGCTCACTCCGCGAATGACCGTCGGAGAGGAGGCGCTGAAGGCCGCGCTCTGCTTTGACGTGGCAATGGGAGGCTCCTGCACGGGACTCACAACCGTTTTGTCGGCGGCAAGGCTTTTGAATATAAGTATTGAATTGAAAGACCTGAAAAAGTTTTTCCAACTGCCGCAGCTTGTAAAAAACGACGACTTCGACGCTTACGCTTTCGGCGCGGAGGGCGGAGTTGCCGCGGTGCTGTTCGAGCTTGCAAAAGGCAACAAAAATATTTCTCTCGACTACACCGCCTGCGATTTGAGACCTATGAGCAAAAACGTCCGGCCTTCAGTTTCGGGAGAAACTATTCTGCCCTATCTCAAGGGAACGACAGGCAGGTGCGCTTATCTTTCGGGCAACCTCGCCGAAGACGGCGCGATAGCGATAAGCGGCGCGCAAGTCACCTTCGAGGGCAAGGCGATAGTCTTTAACAGCGAGGAAGAAGCCGTCAATGCGATAGCCAACAGAGAAATAGACGAGGGCAGCGTTCTGGTAGTAAGATATCAGGGTCCCGCAGCCGGCTTCAACGAGCTTAAAACGTCGCTGGCGCTTTTGCGCGGCATGGACATGGACGAAAAGGTTGCCGTCGTCACAGACGGACGTTTTTCGGATTTGTCCAGAGGTCTCGTTGTAGGTCTCGTTTCTCCGCAGGCGC
>URVX01000092.1 GCA_900551395.1 uncultured Subdoligranulum sp.
CAGCTTTTTGTTGGGACTATGCAGCGAGTTTTCTTCCTCCAAGCCGAGCATATACAAAACGGAGCAGTCAAAGAAATCCGAAAGCTTTATCAGATTTCTGGTACACGGCAAATTTGCGCATGACGGCGACAGCCAATAACGAAGTCTCGACAAACCCACTCCCGAAAGAGAGCTGATTTCTTCAAGCCGCAAACCGCTGTCGAAAACAAGCTCCCTCAGTCTTTCCCCGAAGCAACGCGCTGTATTCAAAGCCAAACCCCCTTTTTCTCCGCAGCGGACAACCTGCCGCAGCGTCGAAATCCCAATTTATTCGGCTCCCACACCAAAAGCCGCTTTGCTGTTATATTAACACAAAGCTCCGAGTATTTCCACGACAAAAAGTGTCGCGTAAATTTCCCGTTCAGGAAAGGAAAAGCTCCTTTATCAACGGATATTCTCTGTCTATCAGCTTTTCTGCAAACAGATTGCAGTTGCGCACATATCTGTCCACCGTGCGCGACGCAACATGCAGCTTGCTTGCGATATCCTCGTAGCTCAAGTCGCAGACGTCAATAAACACAAAATAAAATACGCTGTGAAAAACAGTGCCCTTGTCCAAATCGTATAGATACAAATAATCGGAAATTCTGTCAAACAAATGTCCGATTTCACCACGCAGCGCATTGTCGTTCAAGCTTTGTCCCGCGCATCTGAGTCTTTCAAGCATATTATTTCTCATTGTTTGCCCCCGAAAAACATCAAAAAAAGCCACGAAAAATCGTGACCCCGAATTTTGCGCAAATATTTTATTTTCCGGCGTAAGGCTTGCTCCACTGTCCAAATCCGCAACAAAAATCTCTGCCTGTACGCAGAGCGGACAGGTCACATGTCGCCGAAAACAAAAGGATTCCGCCTTATTCAATGCAATGCGCGCGCTGTTATCGCGCTGCCGACGCTCCCCCAAGCGGAAAATCTATTTTTCGGTAAACGCCTTCAAAAAGTCGGTTAGCACGTCAAGCTGCTCCTTGTTCAAAAACGCGCAAGCATAGAAATTAGCTCGCGCAATTTCACCTCCGTTTCCTCGCTTTCGTTTTCCGCAAAAAAGTAAGAAAGCGAAATACCGAAAAACTGACATATTTTCTCTATGGACTTGAGAGAGGGCGACCTGGTAGCATCGCGGCTGGCGTTTTTCTTCCATTGGTACATGGTGGTGGATATTTCCGTTTCCTTCATCAGGGCGTTCATGCTCATATGCTTTTCCTTGAGCAGCTGCTCCACTCGCGCCATAACATGCTCTCTGTCCATTTGCAGTCAATTCTCCGTTAATACTATTTTAATAGATATTCTGCACGGATATTAAATGCTTTATACTACACAATTATAGTGCAAATGCACTGTCGGATTTAAAATTCGCCGCCGGAGAAAAACATAAAAGACAAGCGCACAAACGCGCTTGTCCGAAAATAAATCAAAGGAAAAAACATTTCTCGTCTGTCACAATTCCGAAGGCAGGTACAAAAGAATTTCCAAAAAGTCCGGTCCCAGCAAAAATCTGTGAGCTTCCGGCTCGACTGCCACGCCGTAAAGCTCCTTGCTTGCCTTAACCGTTTTAAACAGCTCGCTTGCCGAAACGCAGCGCGCTTCCGCATCGTCGCGAAGCCTGGAATACGCCTTAAGGTAACGATGTCCTCTCTCCGTCAGCCAATCGCCGGAGTCGCGTTTTACGTAAAGCTCCGAATCGCGCAGACAACGCATAACCGCGTAAAGCGTTTTGTCGTCACGCCTCGCATCCAGTCTCTCCAGCAATGCTTCCAGCACCGAACCGCCCTTAAGCGCGGACGCGTCGGGACGGAAATCAGAATTTGCGTCCATTTCGTCGAGATAATAACCGACGCACCGTTCCGTTTTATTCATTTGTTTTCCCTGCCTAATTTTTTGTAATGTCCGATTTTTTCGCACAAAATTCGTCGTACTACACCCGCTCTGCTTAAATGCCGACGAAACCCCGCATAAACCGTTGCCTTTTTTAAGACAAAAGAACGCAAAACGCTTTTAAGACTTTTGTCCGTTCCGACGCATAATCGGTTTAAAAGCGCAAAAAATCTTCCGAAAAGTATTATAAAATAAAAAAACGAAAAGGGCAACCGAAAGACCGCCCTTTTTCGACAAAATAGAACAATTCGCCTTTATTTCCTGCCTGTGGAGCCGAAGCCGCCCTCTCCTCTCTCAGTTTCGGAAAGCTCGTCGGCTTGGTCAAATTCCGCCTTGAGAAAAGGAGTTATCACCAGCTGCGCTATCCTTTCTCCGTCCTCTATTCTCTGCGGCTGCTCACCGTGATTGTGCAGCGCAACGGTTATCTCTCCGCGATAATCCGAGTCGACGACTCCCACCTTGTTGGCGGGAGCAAGCCCTCTTTTGGAGGCAAGCCCGCTTCTCGCGTATATAAGTCCCGCATATCCTTCGGGAATTTCCATTGCAAGCTTTGTGCCTACGAATACGGTGGAGTGCGGGTTTATATCCACGCCGCCCTCGACGCACGCATATAAATCCGCACCTGCGGCAAGCTCGCTGCCGCGCGTGGGCAGCTTGGCTTTAGGGTCGAGCTTTCTGACCTTTACACGCATCATTTTTTCTCCTTTTCGTAAAATTCTTCCGCAAGAACAACCTGCCCCGTCGCATGCGATTTTTTTACGTCGATTATCCTTTGATTGGAGCTGCCGCGAAAACGCAGCTTGAGGTCTTTTTTCTCCTCCACAAATTCTCCGTCCACAAGGACGTCGATATTTGAAAGCATTCTCATCGGCTCATCCCATTTGACCGCCATGTTTTCCAGTATATCACGGTCGAAAAGATAACCCGTATAGCACCAGACGGTTTTGGAGGGAAACCTTCTTTTGAACTCCTCCAGCAAACCCACGAGCTCGGACTGGTTGGGGCGCTCGAAAGGCTCTCCGCCCAGCAGCGACAGCCCCGAAATGTAGTCGGGCAGGCACGCGGCGAAAATTTCTTCGGCAACCTCCCGCGAAAAAGGCTGTCCGTAGTCGAAATCCCACGTCTCGGAATTGAAGCAGCCCTTGCAATGGTGGGTGCAGCCGCTGACAAACAGCGACACTCGCACCCCCACTCCGTTGGCAATGTCGGTTTTTTTGATTGTTGCGTAATTCATAAGCTTTCAGATGTGCAGCACTCTCGCCTTGATTTCCTTGGTTTTGCCAAGATTCCAGAAATTTTCGCCGAGATAACCGCAGGTACGGCGGGTGACGTTCATTTTGGAATGGTCCTTGTTGTGGCATACGGGACACTCCCATTGATTGTCGTCGTTGATTATTATTTCCCCGTCATAGCCGCACACGTGACAATAGTCCGACTTGGTGTTGAATTCGGCGTAAAGAATATTGTCGTAAATGAACTTCACTATATCTTCGAGTGCCTTGAGATTGTGGCGCATGTTGGGGATTTCCACATAGCTTATCATGCCGCCGGAGGAAATAGGCTGAAATTGACTTTCAAATTTGAATTTGGCAAAGGCGTCTATCTTTTCTCTGACGTCGACATGATAGGAGTTGGTGTAATAACCCTTGTCCGTCACGTCCTCTATTTCGCCGAAGCGCGCTCTGTCAATCCTTGCGAAGCGATAACACAACGACTCTGCGGGCGTGCCGTAAAGCGCAAAGCCCAGCCCCGTTTCCTTCTTCCACCTGTCGGTGGTTTCGCGCATGTGACGCATGACTCTGAGCGCAAACTCCTCGCCCTCGGGCTGGGTGTGGCTCACGCCCTTCATAAGCTTGGTCACCTCGTAAAGCCCTATATACCCAAGCGAAATGGTGGAATATCCGCCGTAAAGCAGCTTGTCTATCGTTTCGCCCTTGTCGAGGCGGGCAATGGCGCCGTATTGCCAATGAATGGGGCTTACGTCGCTCTTTATGCCCTTAAGCGCGTTGTGGCGCACCATGAGCGCCTCGAAGCAAAGCTGAAGCCTCTCGTCGAACAGCTTCCAGAACGCGTCCTCGTCCTTGTTGGCGAGTATGCCTATCTGCGGCAGGTTTATGCTGACGACGCCCTGATTGAAGCGCCCCTCGAACTTGTAATTGCCGTTTTCGTCCTTCCAAGGAGAGAGGAAGCTTCTGCACCCCATGCAGGAAAATACGTTGCCCTGATAAGTTTCGCGCATCTGCTTGGCGGAAATGTAGTCGGGATAAAGACGCTTCGAGGAGCACTCCACCGCAAGCTTTGTGATATAGTCGTATTTGCCGCCCTTGAGACAGTTGTGCTCGTCCAACACGTAAATAAGCTTGGGAAAAGCCGGAGTTACGAAAACGCCCTTTTCGTTTTTGATGCCTTCGAGACGCTGACGAAGAATTTCCTCCACTATCATGGCGTTTTCTTCCAGATATTCGTCGTCCTTGTCCAGATTGAGGAAAAGGGTGACAAACGGCGACTGGCCGTTGGTCGTCATCAGGGTGTTTATCTGATACTGAATTGTCTGAACACCGCTCTTGAGCTCCTCCTTGAGGCGGACGTCGATTAGCTTGTTTAAGGTTTCGTCGTCGAGATGTCCGCCCGCTATGCCGGAAATCTGACGGGTAATCTTTTCGCGGCTGCGTCTTAAATATTTGCCCAGATGTCTCACATCCACCGACTGCCCGCCGTACTGGCTGCTGGCAACCGCCGCGATAATCTGCGTAACGATGGTGCACGCGACCTGAAAGCTTTTTGGACTCTCTATCAGCTTGCCGTTCATCACCGTTCCGTTGTCAAGCATATCCCCTATGTTGACAAGGCAGCAGTTGAAAATGGGCTGCAAAAAATAGTCCGCGTCGTGAAAGTGCAGAACGCCGTCCTCGTGCGCCTTTGAAATCTTTTCGGGCAGAAGTATCCTCTTGGTCAAATCCTTTGACACCTCTCCGGCAATCAGGTCTCGCTGAGTGGATGCAACGACGGCGTTCTTGTTGCTGTTTTCCTCCATTACGTCCTTGTTGCTGTTTTTGATAAGTCCGAGGATGGACTCGTCCGTCGTGTTGGCTTTTCTTATCAGCGCGCGGGTATAACGATAAATTATATACTTTTTAGCAAGCTCGAACTTGCCGAGTTCAACGAGCTTCTTTTCGATTATGTCCTGAACATCCTCGACCTGCATTTTGCTTTTGTTGAGCCCCTCGATGTACGATATAATACCCGATATCTGATCCTTGCTTACTCTCTGCGACGGCTTGACTTCGACATTGGCTTTGCCTATGGCTTTTTCGATTTTGCTTCTGTCGTATTCGACAACCCTGCCGTCTCTTT
>URVX01000093.1 GCA_900551395.1 uncultured Subdoligranulum sp.
CGATGACCGAGTGCTCCAACGGCGAAAACATTTCGGGAAAAAGCGTCAGTATATCAATCCTCATCGACGCTGACCTCTGAAAATCTTTTTGCATCGAGCACTATTTCTCTCGAGTCGACGTCGATTTTGACCGTCAAATCCTTCAAAAGCGGAAAAAGAACCTTTTTGCCTTTGTTCTCCGTTACGTATACGTCTGCGCTGCCGTTCTGCAAAATTTCCGCAAGCTCCCCTACATAAGAGCCGTCGTTTAAACGCACCTCGCAGCCGATAAGCTCGTCGATAAAAAAGCGTCCGTCTTCAAGAGGCAGCTGCTCCTTGTCCGCAAACACGCTCAAGCCCCTCAGCCCCTCTGCGGCGTTTCTGTCGGTCACGGTCGAAAATCTTACAAAGACAAAATCGCCGTCCGGTCTTGCGGAAACAACTCCCGTGCGCTGGTCGATTAAATAAAGATAACGGAAGTTTTTGAAATTTTCCGTATTGTCAATCACGGAAGCCAGCTTGACTGCCCCTGTTTTTCCCTGAGCTATAACTATTTTTCCGACCTGAATTTTCATATTCAAGCTCTGCCGCTTTTTCCGTCTGCAATTTCGACGGAATATTTTTTGCCCTGCTTGGCGGCGGCAGCCTTGACAAGCGTGCGCACCGACATGATGATTTTACCCTGTCTGCCGATGACCTTTCCTACGTCGGAATCGGCGACCTTTACATAAATCGCTTCGCCCTCGTCGCCGTCCGGTCTGACTTCTACTGTCACCTCGTCGGGATACTTCACCAGACGCTTGACAAGATACTCAACAAACTCTTTCATGACTTATTCCGCTTTGGGTTCCTGGCTTTCGCCTTCGGCTTTGGCTTTGGGAGCGGGCGGAGCCTGCTTGGGCTTTCTCACGCAGAATTTTTTAGGCTCCATTATGCCTTCTTTGACAAGCAGACCTCTCACAGTGTCTGTGGGCTGAACTCCGTTTCCAATCCATTTTTTTGCTTTTTCCGCGTCGATTTTTACTGTTGCGGGCTCGGAAAGAGGGTCGTAAGTGCCGATAAGGTCAACGTACTGACCGTCTCTCGCCTTGCGCGAATCCACGACGACTATACGATAGAAAGGACTTTTCTTGTCTCCCAATCTTGTCAATCTCATTTTTACTGCCATTTTGTGTTTCCTCCGTTAGTTATAAAAAATTTTAAATTTGTTTTATTATTTTATTTATTGATTCAGAAAGGCAGTCTTGCCCCTCTTTTGCCGCTGAAACGCTTCATCATGTCCTTGCTTTGCTCGAACTGCTTTATCAGCTTGTTTACGTCCTGAACCTGAGTACCGCTGCCTGCCGCAATTCTCCGTCGTCTCTGATAATTGAGAATTTTGGGATTGCTTCTTTCGGCGGGCGTCATGGAACGGATAATGGCTTTGTTTTTTTCCAGCTCGATTTCGTTTACGTCCTCGTCTGTTATTTTCAGCTTTCCCGCGCCGGGCACCATTGCCAGAATATCCTTTACGCTGCCCATTTTCTTGAGCTTTTCCATCTGATCGAGATAGTCGTTCAGGTCAAAGCTGGCTTCGCGCAGCTTTTTCGCCATTTCCTGAGCTTCTTCCTGACTGATTGCCTCTTGGGCCTTGTCGATAAGGGTGAGAACGTCTCCCATGCCCAAAATCCTGCCCGCCATTCTGTCGGGATAAAACGGCTCGATATCCTCTAGCTTTTCGCCGATTCCGCAAAACTTTATCGGCTTGCCGGTAACCGCCTTTATTGACAGCGTGGCTCCGCCGCGCGTGTCGCCGTCCAGCTTTGTCATAATGACGCCTGTAATCTCAAGCTGCTCGTCAAAGGTTTTGGCGACGTTCACCGCGTCCTGTCCCGTCATCGCGTCCACGACAAGCAGGGTTTCGGTAATTTCCACATGCTTAACTATGTCCTTGAGCTCCGCCATGAGCTTTTCGTCTATATGCAGGCGCCCCGCCGTGTCGAGAACAACGGTGTCGAAGCCGTTTGCTTTGGCATATTCCACAGCCTTCAAGGCTATTTTGGTCGGGCTGATTTGTCCCAACTCGAAAAAGCCTGCTTTTGCCTTGCCGCTGACAACCTTAAGCTGCTCGATAGCAGCCGGACGATAAATATCGCAGCCGACAAGCAAAGGATTTTTGCCCTGCTTTTTCAGATAAACAGCCAGCTTGCCGCACATGGTGGTTTTTCCCGCGCCCTGAAGTCCGCACATCATAATGACGGTGGGCAGCTTGCTTGCAACCTTAAGCTTGCTCTGAACCGGTCCCATAAGCTCGGTTAGCTGTTCGTTGACTATTTTGATGACCTGCTGCGCAGGCGTCAGGCTTTTGAGTACCTGCTCTCCGACCGCCTTTTCGCTTACGTCCGCAATAAACTGCTTGGCTACCGACACGTTTACGTCGGCTTCGAGCAAGGCTATCCTGACCTCGCGCATAGCCTGCTTTATTTCCAGCTCCGTAAGCGCGCCGCGATTGGACAGCTTGGAAAATATATGATTTATTCTTTCACTCAGTCCCGAAAACAATGCCATTTTTTTTCTCCCAGACGGCTTCCAGCTTTACCGCCAAAGCCGCCGCGACGTCCCGCTCCTTTTTCAAGCAAGACGAATTTCTCAGTTCGCTGCATATTTCAAAAGTCTGCGAAATTTTTTCCGCAAAGCCTAGCTTTTGCTCCAGCTCTAAAAGCTGATTTTTTGCGCGCTCTATTGTGTCCCTGACCGCCTGACGGCTCACTCCGTACTGCTCGGCAATCTCGGACAACGAGTTGTCGAAATCATAAAAAAGCGAAAGCATTTCCGTCTGCTTTTTCGTCAAAAGCGCGCCGTAAACGTCCTTCAGTCTTGTGATTTCGATTGCGTCGATTTTTGCTTCCATAAAAAAGGTGTAAAGTATTTTTGCTTTACACCTCTACATTTTATTATATAAAATTCCTTTTGTCAAATGTTTGACAGACAATTTTTAAACAATTCCGTCTACAAAGGATTGCGCGTCGAAGCGCATAAGGTCGTCTATCCCTTCGCCCACTCCCACAAAATACACGGGCATGTCCAGCTCGCTCTTGATAGCGAAAACCACGCCGCCCTTTGCGGTGCCGTCCAGCTTGGTAAGAATGATGCCGTCCAACTCTATAGCCTCGTCGAACAGTTCAACCTGCGACAAAGCGTTTTGTCCCGTCGTGGCGTCCAAAACAAGCAGATTTTTGCGCGCCGCCTGCGGAAACTCCCTGTCAATTACGCGGTCGATTTTTTTCAGCTCCTCCATGAGGTTTTTCTTATTGTGCAGTCTGCCCGCAGTGTCCACTATCACTACGTCGGTTTTGCGGCTTTTGGCAGAGCTCAACGCGTCGAACACAACCGCCGCCGGGTCTGAGCCTTCCTCGTGCTTGATTATTCTGACCTTAGCCCTTTGCGCCCATATTTCCAGCTGGTCTGCGGCGGCAGCCCTGAATGTGTCTGCCGCTGCCACGACAACGCTTTTGCCTTCGGCTGCGAAATTGTGCGCTAGCTTGCCTATTGTGGTGGTTTTCCCCACGCCGTTTACGCCTACGACCAAAATCACGCAGGGATAGTCCGTCTCGAACTGCTCGTTCCCCAAAACATCCGCCAAAACCTCCTTCAACAGCCTTGTGGCGTTTTCCTCGTCTACGGTTTTTGTCTGCTTTATTTTTTCCTTGAGACTGTCGACAATCTGCTCCGTCGCTTCGGCTCCGACGTCGCTTGTAAGCAGAATTTCCTCGAGATTGTCGTAAAAATCATCGTTGAAAATCCCAACCTTGAAAAGCTTTTTTATCTGAAAGCCTATATTTTGCTGCGTTTTTTTGAGACCGTCGATTATTTTTTTGAAAAATCCCATTTCGTTGCTCCTTTAAGCCGTGTGCTTGATTGCTTCGGTAAGCTCGACCGACACCATCTTCGAAACGCCCTTTTCCTCCATAGTTACGCCGTACAGCACGTCCGCGCTTTCCATTGTAGGCTTTTTGTGGGTAATGACAAGGAACTGCGTCTCCAACGAAAATTTTCTCAAATAAGAAGCAATTCTTTCGGCATTGGCGTCGTCCAAAGGCGCTTCTATCTCGTCCAGCACGCAGAAGGGCATGGGACGCAGCTTGAGTATTGCAAACAAAATCGCAGCGGCGGTAAGGTTTCTTTCTCCGCCCGACAAAAGAGATATGTTCTGCAATTTCTTCCCCGGAGGCTGAGCCTCTATTTCTATGCCGTAGTCCAGCGACGATTTGTTTTCATCCTGCTCAATGGTAAGACGGGCGTGTCCGCCGGCGAAAAGCTCCTTGAACACCAATCCGAAATTGCGGTTTATTATTTCAAAGCCGTCGTTGAATCTGACAACCATTTCGTGAGTCAGCTCCTGCAAAATCTGATTGAGATCGTTCTCCGCCGTTTTCAAGTCCTCCATCTGCGCCGCGATTTCGTCGTAACGCCCCTGAGTTTCCAGACAATCCTCTATCGAATTGACAGACACAGGTCCGAGTCGGGCAATTTTGTTGCGCAGCGAGGTTATGTTTTCCTTGGAGCTTTCCAGGTCGTAATTCTCGTCCTTGTAGCGCAGCGCGCCGGAATAAGTTACGTCGTACGCCTCCTCTATCCTCTTTTGCAGCTGTTCGAGGTCGGAGTCGATGAGCGCGATGTTAAACTCCTCCTGCTGCTTGTTGGAATCCAGCTTGTGAACCTGTTCGGTAAAAAATTTCCGCATTTCGTCCGCCTTGCCGAAGGATTTGTTGACGTCGGCTTTGCGACCGTCTATTCCCTTGAGATGACTGCGGATATCTTCCAGCTCGCCTATATCCACAGAGTTGTCGGCGCTTTCTCTCAGCTGCTTTTCTATATCCGAAATGTTGAGCCTGTAGGTTTCCAGCAGCTTGCGCTTTTCGGCGTTGTCCGACGCTATCTCCTCGAGTGCAAGCCTGTCCGTATTTATAGTCTTGGCGTCCTGCTGCATATTTGTCGCAACGGAGTTGACCTTGAGCTTTGCCGAAGTTATTTCTTCGTGCAGAGCGTCGTATTTTTCCTTGAGCTGTCTGTACTCGGTCTGGGATTTGTTGACGTTTTCCGCCATATCCTCTTTTGTATCGCTCAGCTGCTTTATGCTTTGTTCGAGCAAAGCCGCCTTTTCGGTGATTTCCGCTATTCTCGATTTAAGCCTGTCGCGTTCCTCGTTAAGCTCGTGCAGCTGCTCCCTTTCGGAAAGCGTAAAGCTGCCCGATTTTGAAAGCTTTTCTTCCAGCTTGGCAATTTCGACCGCCGTTTCC